>NZ_JAOSHO010000405.1 GCF_025917275.1 Pseudomonas agronomica
AGCAAGCTCGCTCCCACAGGGGATCCACGAGAATCAGGACAAGCGAGCCAACCGCGTCAATATCCGATCCAGCGCATTGGCAAACGCTTGCTTGTCCCGTTCGCTGTACGCCGCCGGCCCGCCGCCGACTTGTCCCTGTTCACGCAGGTCGGCGAACAGGTTGCGCACCGCCAGTCGATCGCCCATGTTCTGCGCGTCGAACTCCTTGCCCCTGGGGTCCAGGGCGGCGACGCCCTTCTTCACAAGGCGATCAGCCAGTGGCACGTCGCTGCAGATGACCAACTCGCCTGGCACGGCATGCTCCACGAGGTAATCATCCGCCGCATCAGGACCGCTCGGCACCACGATCAGCTTCACCAGGGCCAGGGCCGGCTTGATCTGCGGTTGCCCGGCCACCAGCACCACTTCGAACTGGCGCTTCAAGGCGAACTTGACCACCAGCTCCTTCGCCGCCTTGGGGCAGGCGTCTGCATCGATCCATACGCGCATTGAGTGCTTTCCTCTATCAAAAAGCATCGCGAGCAAGCTCGCTCCCACAAGGACAGCCTACATCCTGTGGGAGCGAGCTTGCTCGCGATTATGAGTGCAGCGAATGCCGCCGTTCAGGAAACCTGGACCCGACGTTTCTCTACCACCCAGCTGCGTCCGTACAGCACAACGATCGCAGTGATCGCCAGCGCCTGGGCCGCCAGCGAATAAGCATCGGCATGAATGCCCAGCCAGTCGAAGTCGAAGAAAGCCACCGGTCGCGTGCCGAAGATGCCGGCTTCCTGCAGTGCCTTCACACCATGGCCGGCAAACACCACCGACAGCGCACACAGCAGCGCGGCGTTGATGCTGAAGAACAGCGCCAGCGGCAGTTTCGCCGAACCGCGCAAGATCACCCAGGCCAACCCCACCAGTAACACCAGCGCCGACGCGCCGCCAGCCAGCACCGCGTTGTGCCCGGCGGGACCGGCCTGCAGCCACAGAGTCTCGTAGAACAGGATCACTTCGAACAGTTCGCGGTAGACCGAGAAAAACGCCAGGACCGCAAAACCGAAACGGCCACCACCGCCCACCAGGCTGCTCTTGATGTAATCCTGCCAGGCCGCTGCGTGGCGCCGGTCGTGCATCCACACACCCAGCCACAGCACCATCACGCTAGCGAACAACGCCGTCGCGCCCTCAAGCAACTCCCGCTGCGCGCCGCTGACATCAATCACATACGCGGCCACCCCCCACGTCGCCAGACCGGCAAGCAAAGCCAATCCCCAGCCGATGTTGACGCTGCGAACCGCCGATTGCTGGCCGGTATTGCGCAAGAACGCCAGGATCGCCGCCAGGACCAGGATCGCTTCCAGACCTTCGCGCAGCAGGATCAGCAAGCCGGAGATGTAGCTCAGCGACCAGCTCAAGCCATCGCCGCCCAGCAGGCCGGCGGACTCCTTCAATTTCGCCTTGGCCGCGTCCAGGCGTTGTTCGGCCTGCGCCACCGGCAAGCCGTCCTGCAAGGACTGACGGAAAGCCATCAGGGCCTTTTCGGTGTCTTTGCGCACATTGGGGTCGACGTTATCGAGCGAGCTTTCCACCAGCTCGAAACCTTCCAGGTAGGCCGCTACCGACAGGTCATAGGCTTGGTCATGATCGCCGGCACGGTACGCCGCGATGCTTTTGTCCAACGTGGCGGCGGTGTAGTCGAGCAACTGCCCCGGCCCACGCTGCACTTGTGGTGGTTGGGCGCGTTGGGCACGGAACGTCGCAGCCGCGGCAGGGCCCTGGGCAGCCAGGACTTCAGCCGGTGTCTGGCGGGCGAGATCGGCGAGGTTGTAGGTCACCTCGCCTTTGGCGGCGACCGGGTCAGCGCTGAAGCTGGCGATGTAGGTGGCCAGGTCCCAGCGTTGCCGATCATCGAGTTGATCGGCGAACGCTGGCATGTCCGTGCCCTCGATACCCATGCCCAGGGTGTTGTAGATCGCATAGAGACTCAGCCGATCAAGACGTCGACCGTCACGCAGGTTCGAGGGTGGCGGCTCCAGGCCAACACCCGCCGGACCGTCCCCGGCACCGCTGTCCCCATGACAGACAGAGCAATTCTGCGCATACAACGGCGCGCCGCGCGTCGGGTCCGGCGTAATGATCGGCGCCTGGCTGACTTCGTACGCGACCGCGAGCCTTGCGCCCAATTGCCGCGCCATGCGAGCCACATCGCCGCCCTCCTGGCGTTCCGTCATCGCCTTGCGCAAGGTATCGATGCCTAGAGCCAATTCAGCTTTTTCCGGCTTGGCTGGCAATGCGCCGATCAAGCCCTCCAATACCCCGGTGAACTCCAGTTGCTCGCGGTATTCGGAATCGTCGATGACTTTTCCCGCCTCGACAGTCGCCGGGTAATCCGCCCCGATGTAATCCAGCAGATGCAACGCCTTGGGAGCGCCTTCGACGGTATCGGCCAGCAAGTCGGTGCTGCACAGCGCCAGCAACGGCAGCGCTAGCCAAGCCAGGAAACGAAACGGGGCAGTCATGAATGACTCTCGATTGGAAATAAGAAGTAACACATTGTTCACTTCCAATGCGTTTGGCTCAAGTCCCGATGCGCACAAGCCACGCTTTTTCATCGGATATTCACGCTTTGGAGATGACATCACAAAAACATCATTTAGAGATTAAAAAGCCACTACTCACACCAAAGCGCTGTTTATAATGCGCCGCCTTCTTATTAACGAACGGCATAAGCGCTCCTCGCTCCGAGGAACCGACGGCGCCCTCGGGCCTGTTCGTGGATCGCCTCAGCCCGACCCGCACACCCAGGCTGCTATTCAGGGAAGAAATGTTCATGGCATCCCGTGCCGCTTTTTCGGTCGCCCTTGGTGCGATCACCTTGCTGTCCGGCTGTTCGGCCTTCCGCAACTACGACAGTGAGCTGGCCCAGACCAATCAGCAACTGGCCTCCGGCAACGTCGACGCCGCATTGACCCTGTTGGAAAAGAACAACGCCAGCCAGGACAAAGACCTGCTCTATTTCTTCGAAAAGGGTGAGCTGCTGCGCGCCAAGGGCGATCTGTCCGGCAGCCAGACGGCCTGGACCAGCGCCGACCAGCAGGTCGGACGATGGGAAGACGCGGTCAAGCTCGACACCGCCAAGTACCTCGCGCAGTTCGGCAGCTTCCTGGTCAACGACAAGGTCCGGCGCTACGAGGGCTATGACTATGAAAAGGTCATGCTCACCACGCAGATGGCCCTGAACCTGCTGGCCGTGAATGACTTCGACGGTGCGCGGACGCAGATCAAGAAAACCCACGAGCGCGAAGCGGTGATTGCCGACCTGCGCGACAAGGAATACCTCAAGCGTGAGGAAGACGCCGAGAAGCAAGGGGTCAAGACCGAATACAAGGACCTCAAGGGTTACCCGGTCGCCAGCCTGGACGCGCCGGAAGTGGTCAGCCTGAAAAACAGCTACCAGAGCGCGTTCAGCCACTACCTGGCGGGTTTCGTCTATGAAGCCCTGGGCGAAAAAGACCTGGCGGCGCCGGGTTATCGCAAAGCCGCCGAGCTGCGCCCCAATACTCCGCTGTTGGAACAAGCGCTGCTCAATCTGGACAAGCCTGCCGCCAAGGGCGACGACAGCGATATCCTGATCGTGGTGCAGAGCGGCCTGGCGCCGTCCCGGGATTCGATCCGAATCCCGCTGCCCTTGCCCATCAGTGGCAACGTGGTGATCACACCGCTGTCGTTCCCGCTGATCAAGCCGGACACCTCCACCGCGACTTTCGCCCAGATCGGCGTCGACGGCCGTCAACTGGACCTGACCCAGCTCAACAGCACCACTGCCATGTCCCGCCGCGCCCTGCGTGATGACATGCCGGGAATCATCCTGCGCACAACCGTGCGGGCGGTGACCCGTGGCGTGGCGCAGAAACAGATCAACGAAACCAATCCGCTGGCCGGCCTGGCCGTGGGCATTACCTCGGCCGTGCTTGAAGGCGCGGATACCCGGACCTGGCGCACCCTGCCGGACTACACCCAAGTGGTGCGCCTGCGCCTGAAGAAGGGTGAGCACCAGGTTACCTTGCCAAGCGCTGTAGGCGGCTCGGTGGTGAAGGTCAAGGTCGATCAGCGTTACCAGGTCATCACCCTGCGCGCGGTGGGCAACCAGGTTTTCGCCGGCGGCCTGGCGGCCCAAGTCATCACGAGCGCCAATCCCACCGCCATCGCTCTCAAACAACCTTAAGAACGGAGTCTTGTTCACATGCGTTTAAAACTGATCGCCGTCGGCGCCCTGGCCTTGCTGGCCGGCTGCGCCACCCCACCGCCGCCGGAGCCGGGCAGCGCCGCCAGCAAGGTCGTGGCGATGGGCAAGACCAAGAACATCGTGGTGGGCGCCATGCGCGTCGCCCGGGAAAACGGCTACATGACCGTCAATGTTCAGCTGAGCAATACCAGCTTTAACAACAAGACGATGTACTACCGTTTTGCCTGGCTGGGGCCGGAAGGCTTTCCGATCGCCGGGGAAGAAACCTGGAAAAGCCTGACGCTGTACGGCGAACAGACCAGCTTCCTGCCGGCCATCGCCCCGACGCCAAAGGCCGTGGATTTCCGATTGGAAATCAATACCCCTTGAGACAGATACAAATTCCTGTGGCGAGGGGATTTATCCCCGCGGGGCTGCGT
>NZ_JAOSHO010000406.1 GCF_025917275.1 Pseudomonas agronomica
AGCCGCCCCAGAGCAGCACAGTGCGCTGGCCTTCGAGCCATTTCTTCTTCGCCAGATGAGGGGCGATGGCGGTGATCTCGGTGGGTTCGCCGACGATGAGGAGAAATCGGACTTTGTGGCGCCAGAGGGGGCCGTATTGGAAGCGTAGGTGCTCGCGCAGTCCGTTCGATGCTTCTTCGTTTACCGAGTGGGGTTCGACCTTATCGACAGTCGGGCCATCGTCCGTCTGATACGTCCGATAAGCCGAACGTCCCATCACATTGCCTAGAAAATGGAAAACGCCCAGGAACAACACCGATAGCAGGGCCATTGCGGATATGCCCAGCAACCAGAGTGCCTGATGGTCGCTGCCAGCCTGAATGCCCAGCCATTGGGGGTAACGCCACACCATGGCGCCCATGATCGCGTTGATCAGCAACAGACCGCTGGTCACCGCCCACACGACTATAAAACTTCGCATCTGCATTCGAATGTCCTATTCCGATAATGAAGGCGCAGGCGTCAACGCCATGTTCCAAAGCCTGGAGTCAGCGCAACCATTGCCGCTAAAAATGAACTGCGCCCCCGAGCCCACCTGAATGGCTTGCGTCGCCGCGACAATCGCCAGCCATGGCGAGGCTTTGCCAGGGTTCCCCAGCACCGCGTCCAAATCACGAAGTCCTTGTTCATGCTCCATCGGTATCGCTAGTTGGGTTGAAACGTTGGTCAGGGCTGCATGACGTTGTGCATTCACTCCTGCTCGCCAGACATGCCGGATCGACTCAGCCTCCAACGGTACCCAGGCAAGCGCCTGCGTTGCGGCATCGCGCAATGCGTCGGAACAAGGTTGCCGCTCCTGTTCCGGGCGATGAAGAAACGCGATCGGCGCCAAGATGGTTTGCGCCAGGGGATTGCCCAGGAGCAAACCGGCGACCACTTCCGCCGTGCCTTCCGGTTGTCGCGGCGCTAATTGAAACGCGATGACCAGCAACACGGTCCGCTCATCAAAGCGCTGGTCGAGCCAATGGTCCAACGCATGCAAACCATCGCCTTCGAGGGAGACCGGCACCTGGCGGATGCCGGACGCTTGCCATGCCTGCGCCCATGTCCGATCCCACGCTGGGCCCGACAAGCCGCTATCGCCCTCCAACAACAACGCCAACGGTGTATGGGCAGGCAGTTGCGCCAAGGTGGGGGCCAGCTCGCCAAGCAACTGTTGCAACGTATGCAGCAACACCGGTTCGAGCTCTTCAACCGCATCGCCCGGTAGACGGCTGTGGCATGACGACGAGGCGAGCCTCGAAGGTTGCACCCTCTGCACCTTGATGCCGCTCTGCAAAGCCTCCAGTTGCACCGCTGGTTCTTCGCCTGGGACGCGCAGGGCGGTGTGCAGGTCGACATTCAGCACCCGTAGAAAGCGACGTCCCTGACGGGTTTTCTGGATCAAATCCTCTTCGCGTGCCTGATCCCAGCCATCGGCCACCGCTCGTTCGCCGAGATACAGCAACGCCCGCCCGCCCCCCAGGGCACACCACCCCAGCAAGGGCACACCCAAGGTCAGGCTCCAGAAAACCTCAGGCCTCTGATGTAACGCTTCAGGGGCGAACGACACCATGCCCCCAGCACCTAGCAGCAAACAAAACGCCAATAACCCGAGCCACCGCCAGGCGCGGGGGCGCGCAGGCCTGGGCGCCAAGGCCGGGACGTCATCCATTCGGACCGGCATGATCAACGTGCCCCCGCGCCAGGCATCGACGAAATCAGCGCACAACCACAGGCGCAACGATGACCGTCAAAAGCCATCGGCACACCATTGTCTTTAAATGCAGGGTGACCTTCGGCGATGACCGTCCGGCCGTGACCTGGAATCGGGCAGTCCACTGGATCGCCTTCCCGAGCGACCCCGACGCCGCCGAATTTCATGACGGTTGAGCCTGATTGGACGGTACCGCCTCCGGTTGTTTTGTCGCCGATTCGGATGATGTTTTTCATGTTGCTTTCCTTGTTCAAAAAAGCCCGTCCATGGGCAGAGTTCGGCACAGTCCAGTTGACTGATGCCTTTTGGGTCTCAACCACAAACAGCGTTTGCTAAGTCATCCATAAAATATCCAACCCACCTTTTCTGGGCCGACTGTCACGCTTTCCCGCGTGCTATTACGACGATGTGTCACGGGTAATCTCCTGCCCGTCCTGCAACACCAGCCGTGCCGGCTCCACGCCCTCGAAGTCAATCAAATAGCGCTGACGGTCGATGATGCAGTAGACCGTTACTCTATCCAGGGAGCAGGTCACGTCAGATTTCAATAGGTCTTTAAATAGCGTCGGACGTGTCCCCTTGCCGAGAACGAGCAGATCATCAACGACTCTGCCTAAAATCGGTGCCCGGATGCTCCTGTTGCGGCACATGGAAGATTTATCGTCCATGCAGGGAAGCTCCAGCCACGTCACTTCAGTCGGATCAAACAGCGGGAGCGACCATCCGTCCACGAAGAGATGTCGACTATCGCGGGCAAAGGAATACTCGTTCCCATGCGGGAGAACTCCGTCTGGGAAGAACACCTCGAAAGTCTCAAGATCGGCACCTTCAATTTTTTTTGTGTTGTAGTAAACCGAGGTGCGGTCCACCGCGTAACGGCTCAAGTCATCTTGCTGCGATGCGGTCAACTCTGCTTGTGCGGAGGGTGCTGTGCGAAAGTGCGTGCCATCTTGGCTGACTAACCAGAAATGACGATCTTCATGGGTCTGGTGCACCTGCAAAGCTCTAGGCAGCCAACAGACCGGGTTTAAGACCTGGCCCATTGAACCAACCCCCCCAGCCGTACATGGGCTACTTCGTGTGGTATTAGTTATCCCCCAGTAGGCCTTTCCATCCACTACCCGGTAACCAAACGTCCGTGCAGGCGTTGGCTCTTTACGGCAGGTCTCGGTCCGGTCCGGCCCCCGTCGTGTTCCGATGGAGTCGTCGACATCCGTATCAAACCATTGTGCAGTGCAACTGTAGTTTTCGAATGCCTGACAGGCTCCTGAAAGCCAGAGCAGCCCTGTGAAAACAGCCAGGCGGACACGCGTTTGGCCACGTCGTAATAAAACTCGACGTTGTCCAGTCATCTGACGCCATTCACGTTCAATTCTCATAAACATCATTCGATAGCTCATCCGTAAAATATCTCGTAATAAAGCTCGACACGGCACGGTCGGTGGATGGCCTTCCATGCCGCATGCCTGTTATGCAAACCGCAGATCATCCATGGAACATCCACTCAACCTTTTCTGGGCCAACTGTCACCCGATCCGGGAGCAGGAAACGGCTCTCCCACTTGCGTACGTTTAGTGTTGGCAGGATTTCGCCCTGTTCGAAGCGGCGGATGACGTCGTACGCGCCGGCGATCCAGTAGCCGGTATGCGGGCAGGCCTGGCCGCTGTGGCAGGTCGGTGCGGGTTGGGGGATCGTGATGAATGCAGGTGAGCTGGGCGTGGGTCTGCCGGTGGCGGGTTCGAGACCCTTGGCCTCGGCCAGCTCGCTGATCAGCGCTTCGCTGGGTTTTTGCGGTGGGACGTTGGCCAGGCGGGCTTCGAGCCATTGGAGTTTGCCGTCCCATTCAGGCAGCTTGGCGGGTGGCAGGGGGAGGATGTCGTTGATTTCGGGGACGGTGGGGTTGGCGTAGGAATACCTCGCCAGAATTCGCCAGATTGTTTTGTAGCGCTCGGCGCGTTCGAGGTCTTCTTGTTGGCCGAGGTAGTCCAGCTGATTGGAGGCTAGAGGTCCGCGAAATGCGTCCTCCAAACGCCCGGCAGCGCTTTCGTGACCTGCGACGACACCCTTCTGAAATACCTCAAGCGCCTGTTGATACTTCCCCTTGTGTTTAAGATAAACGCCCAGCGTAACAGCGGCCTTACCATGACCTTGCTCGGCGGCGCAACGATACATTTGTATCGCTATTTCCGGCGCGACATCAATGGCCTCGAGTTTTTCCCCTACGAGGTATTGGGCCTGGGCGTTGCCCTCATCGGCTGCTTTACGGAAGTAACGTAAAGACATGTCAGTGTCTTCATGCAGCCCCGCTGAACCTTGTTGCAGGAAGATTCCGACGAAGTAGTAACCCGTTGCTACACCTGCGTCGATCAAGATTTGGCTCATGCGCAAGTGCTGGGCGCCACTGAGTTCGAAACGACCGCGCATGGCGCCGTTTTGCAGATTGATATTGGCCTTGTAATGACCATGCTCAGCGGCGATGCGATATAACCGTTCAATCTCGGTATCGACGGTCTTGTCCTGCTTGAGCTGGTTGTTCTTTTGCAACCAGCGCGCGTATTGAAACAGCACATCGCTTTCGGCGGAGGGGGCTGGGATCGTTTCGTGTTTGCAGGTGAAGGCCAGCTTGGCTTCGATCTCGGTTAAAGGCTTCACGGAAGGGTCCTTCTCGGGGAAATTAAAAGCGCCACTGTTGCCGCAAGCGGCCAGCAGCAGGCAAGACAGCAGGAGGATTCGACGCATCAGTCGAGGTCCTTCAGGATGGCTTTGTCGTAATGGAATTCGACGAGCGAGGCGTCGGGCTTTTCCTTGTTGTTTTGGAGACGTTTGTTGTCCTCAATAATCTTCTCCCAAGCCTTAAACGCCTCCTCCGGATCATCCTGCGCCCCCTTCTCACCCGTATGCAGATT
>NZ_JAOSHO010000407.1 GCF_025917275.1 Pseudomonas agronomica
AGGCGCTGCGGTCTAGAGCCTCACGCTGGCAAACGTCGACTCGTTGCGCGCCTGGCTCAGCGCCGACAGCGGGCCGGACAGCGGCGACAGCACCAGGGCCTGCGGCAGCGGCATCATTGCCACCTGTTGCGTGGTGTTGGAACCGACGCGCTCATCCCGCGGCGGAATGCCGAAGTATTCGCGGTAGCACTTGGAGAAGTGCGGCGTGGAGACGAAGCCGCACACCGAGGCCACCTCGATGATCGACATCGGCGTCTGCTTGAGCAGTTGCCGCGCCCGAATCAGTCGCAGCTTGAGGTAATAGCGCGACGGCGAGCAATGCAGGTACTTCTGGAACAGGCGCTCCAGCTGACGCCGGGACACGGCGACGTACACTGCCAGTTCGTCCAGGTCGATCGGCTCTTCGAGGTTGGCCTCCATCAGCGCGACAATTTCCTGCAGCTTCGGCTGGTTGGTGCCAAGCATGTGCTTGAGCGGCACGCGCTGGTGATCCTGCTCGTTGCGGATACGCTCGTAGACGAACATTTCCGAGATCGCCGCCGACAGCTCGCGACCGTGATCACGGCTGATCAGGTGCAGCATCATGTCCAGCGGCGCGGTGCCACCGGAGCTGGTGAAGCGGTTGCGGTCGAGGGTGAACAGGCGTGTGCTCATCGACACCCGTGGAAAGGCTTCTTGCATCGCCGCCAGGCATTCCCAGTGCACGCTGCAATCAAAACCGTCCAGCAGGCCGGCGCAGGCCAGGGCCCAGCTCCCGGTGCAGACCGCGCCAAGGCGACGGGACTGACGGGCCTGGCTTTGCAGCCACGAAACATGCTCACGGGTAACAGTACGTTGGATGCCGATGCCGCCACAGACGATGACGGTGTCAAGGGACGGCGCCTTGTGCATGGAGGCGTCCGGGGTGATCTGCAAACCGTCACTGGCCCAGACCTGGCCGCCATCGACGGTCAGGGTGGTCCAGCGGTACAGCTCGCGACCGGACAGTTGGTTGGCCATGCGTAGCGGTTCCACCGCGGACGCCAGGGAAATCAGCGTGAAATTGTCCAGCAGCAGAAAGCCGATGGATTGAGGCGCACGGTTCTGGGGTTGGGCCCCGGAGTTGGACGTCGTCATCGCGGTATCTCCTCACACAAAGCGGGTGATGGCCTCAGGCGGAGGCTCTTGTTATTGCGCACCGTTCTCTTGCGTGAGACGGGGCTTTATCGGGATAGAGCAATTGCCATGCCTAAATTTGAATGCGCGTTCAATAACTCCTGAAAACGACATGCCGACCTGTCTATATAAGGGGCCTGTGGGGGCGGGGTTATAAGGGCTATCAAGGGCGGCAGGGGCCTGCCACAGCGGGTTGTGAGCAGATCGGTAGCACTTGTGGTAACTGGGCTGCGCCGTTTGCGCGATGGTTGTCACCGCAAGCGCGGGGACGGACGGTAGCGCGGCGCCCGAAGGCGTGACCGACAAGTCACCCCTTATCTGTTTGCGACGCGCCAAAACGTGGCGTGTTTTTGTAGCGGTGTTCATTTTACGAGCGGTTTTCATGCTCTGTAGGAGCTGGCGGAGCCTGCGATCTTTTGATGTTGATCTTTCGCTTGAGATTCAATTGCCTGGGACAAGATCGCAGCCTCGCTTCGCTCGGCAGCTCCTACAGCCACAGGTTCATGTGTAGCGCCGGGATCAACACTCCACCGCACTGACCGCCAGCCCGCCCCGCGATGTCTCTTTATATTTGTCATGCATGTCGGCGCCGGTGTCGCGCATGGTGCGGATCACCCGGTCCAGGGATATGAAATGCTGACCGTCGCCGCGCAGGGCCATTTGCGCGGCATTGATGGCTTTTACTGCGGCAATCGCGTTGCGCTCGATGCACGGCACCTGGACCAGGCCGCCCACCGGATCGCAGGTCAGGCCGAGATTGTGTTCCAGGCCGATTTCCGCCGCGTTGCACAGTTGTTCCGGCGAGGCCCCGAGGATTTCCGCCAGGCCCGCCGCCGCCATGGCGCAGGCCGAGCCGACCTCACCCTGGCAGCCCACTTCGGCCCCCGAGATCGAGGCGTTCTTCTTGCACAGGATCCCCACCGCCGCCGCGCCGAGGAAATAATCCACGACGTTGGCGTCAGTAACGGCCTCGCTGAATTTCATGAAGTAATGCAGCACCGCCGGGATGATCCCCGCCGCACCGTTGGTCGGCGCCGTGACCATGCGGCCACCGGCGGCGTTTTCCTCGTTGACTGCCAGGGCGAACAGGTTGACCCACTCCATGGCGCTCAGGGTCGAGCCGATCACGTTTGGTTTGTTCAACTCCTGCAGGCTGCGGTGCAACTTGGCCGCCCGCCGACGCACGTTCAAGCCGCCCGGCAGGATGCCTTCATGCTGGAGGCCCTGCTCCACGCAGTCCTGCATGGCCCGCCAGAGCTTCATCAGGCCGCTGCGAATCTCCTCTTCCGAACGCCAGACCTTCTCGTTGGCCATCATCAGTTCAGCCACTCGCAAGTTGTGCGTGCGACACAGTCCGAGCAGTTCTTCGGCGCTGGAGAAGTCGTAAGGCAACTCGGTGGTGTCCAGGTCCAAGACGCCGCTGGACGCCTGGGCCTGGTCGACGACAAAACCGCCGCCGACGGAATAATAAGTGTCGCGGTGCAGCTCGCCGTTGTCGCCCTCGGCCACCAGCGTCATCGCGTTGGGGTGGAACGGCAGGTTTTCGTCGAGCAGGCGCATGTCCCGGGACCAGACGAAAGGCACCGGCAGCCGACCGTCGAGCAGCAGGGTCTGGGTTTCGCGCAGCAGTTCGATGCGCGCGCCAATCTGCGACGGGTCGATCGAGTCGGGCCATTCGCCCATCAAGCCCATGATCGTGGCGGTATCGCTGCCGTGGCCAATGCCGGTGGCCGACAGCGAACCGAACAGTTGCACCTCGACCCGCCGCACCTCATTCAAAAACGACTTCGCACGCAACGCTTCGATAAACAGCGCCGCGGCGCGCATCGGCCCCACGGTGTGGGAACTGGATGGGCCGATACCAATCTTGAACAGGTCGAATACGCTGATTGCCATTGCCTTGGATCTCCAGAACAGTCACGTCCGGGCGCAGGAGCGTCCGGTGGCGGAGCTGCTACGCTCAACGCCGGGATGGCCGCATCATCCGGCTTTTGAATGGGCTTTCGACGTCTGACACCGACGCAATCATGCCCACCAGCGCCGCGTCCTTGTCGCCCCGGTTCTACGACGTTTTTTTGCGTGTCAGAAGCCAGCCGAGGGCCGAAAAAATCTGTAAACGACGTCACCAACACTGGATGCGACCCTCCCTGTACTGGATACGACTCACCCTGTAGGCGTCGGATTTGCACTGGTACATGATCGGTTACGGCTCGTTTGCAAGGCCGCGTGTCACAAAGAGTGCCTACGCGCCACCAACCGCAACTTAAAAAAGCAAAAAAAGCGCGGTTGTCCCGACCGGACACTGCCAATAAAACACCAGGAGTCCACCCATGAAAGGTTCCAAGCCGTTGTTGTTGGCCGCCATGCTGAGTCTTCCAATGCTGGCCAACGCTGCAGAGCCCGCTCAATGCAGCACCGTCAACTTCTCCGATGTCGGCTGGACCGACATCACCGTAACCACCGCCACCACCAGCGTGGTGCTCGATGCCCTCGGCTACAAGACCAAGACCACGATGATTTCGGTGCCGGTGACCTACAAGTCCCTGGCCGATGGCAAGAACATGGACGTGTTCCTCGGCAACTGGATGCCGACCATGGAAAACGACATCAAGGCCTACCGCGAAGCCGGCACCGTGGAAACCGTGCGCACCAACCTCAAGGGCGCCAAGTACACCCTCGCCGTGCCCCAGGCCCTGTATGACAAGGGACTGAAAGACTTCGCCGACATCCCCAAATTCAAGAAAGAGCTGGACGGCAAGATCTACGGCATCGAACCGGGCAACGACGGCAACCGCCTGATCCAGAGCATGATCGAAAAGAACGCCTTCGGCCTGAAGGACGCCGGCTTCAAAGTCGTCGAGTCGAGTGAGGCGGGCATGCTCTCGCAGGTCGATCGCGCCTCCAAGCGCAACACCGACGTGGTGTTCCTCGGCTGGGCCCCACACCCGATGAACACCCGTTTCAAGATCCAGTACCTGACCGGCGGCGACGACTTCTTCGGCCCCGACTTCGGTGCCGCGACCGTGGCGACCAACACCCGCAAGGGCTACAGCCAGGAATGCAGCAACGTTGGACAACTGTTGAAGAACCTGGAGTTCACCGTCGACATGGAAAGCACGCTGATGGGCAACGTGCTCGACGACAAGATGAAACCTGAGGCCGCCGCCAAGGCCTGGCTGAAGAAAAATCCACAGGTGCTCGATACCTGGCTCGCTGGCGTCACCACCATTGACGGTAAACCTGGCCTGGAGGCCGTGAAAGGCAAGCTCGGTCTGTAACTTGTTTATGCCGGGCGGGTTCGCTCGCCCGGGCTGTTTATTCCTTGCATGCGGACGTTCACTACCATGCTTATTGATCAGAAAATACCCTTGGGCCAGTACATCGCGGGCTTTGTCGAATGGTTGACGCAAAACGGCGCCAACACTTTCGACGCAATCGCGCTGTTCCTGGAAACGATGATTCACGGCGTGACGTTTGCGCTG
>NZ_JAOSHO010000408.1 GCF_025917275.1 Pseudomonas agronomica
CTGTGGGAGCGAGCTTGCTCCGGGCGGCGATCCGACGATGGCGCCCTCACTGACAACATCAAACTACCGTCCACCGCTCTGGCATGAGCCTTGCGTGCCCGCTCCACAGCAAACCCGAAAGTCCAACAGATCAAACAATAAAAAAGACAGAGAGGACTTATGACTTCTACCACCCAACTCAAACCCACACTCGGCACCCTGCATTTATGGGGCATTGCCGTCGGCCTGGTGATTTCCGGCGAGTATTTCGGCTGGAGCTACGGCTGGGGCACCGCAGGGACCCTGGGGTTTCTCGTCACCGCCCTCATGGTGGCGTTGATGTACACCTGCTTCATCTTCAGTTTCACCGAACTGACCACCGCGATTCCCCACGCCGGTGGGCCTTTTGCCTACAGCCGACGGGCGTTTGGTGAAAAAGGCGGATTGATCGCCGGGATCGCCACCCTGATCGAATTCGTCTTTGCGCCCCCGGCCATCGCCATGGCCATCGGCGCCTACCTCAACGTGCAGTTTCCCGAGCTCGATCCCAAGCTCGCGGCGGTTGGCGCGTACATCGTATTCATGACCCTGAACATCCTCGGCGTCAGCATCGCCGCGGCGTTCGAGCTGGTGGTCACCGTGCTGGCGGTCGCCGAGCTGCTGGTGTTCATGGGCGTGGTCGCGCCGGGCTTCAGCTTCAGCAATTTCGTGCTCAACGGCTGGTCGGGCTCCAATGAGTTCACCCTCGCCTCGATCCCGGGCATCTTCGCGGCGATCCCCTTCGCCATCTGGTTCTTCCTCGCCATCGAAGGCGCAGCCATGGCCGCCGAAGAAGCCAAGGACCCGAAGCGCACGATCCCCCGCGCCTACGTCAGCGGCATCCTGACCCTGGTGTTCCTGGCCATCGGCGTGATGATCATGGCCGGTGGCGTCGGTGACTGGCGCACCCTGTCGAACATCAACGACCCGCTGCCCCAGGCCATGAAAGCCGTGGTCGGCAACAACTCGACGTGGATGCACATGCTGGTGTGGATCGGCCTGTTCGGCCTGGTGGCGAGTTTCCACGGGATCATCCTCGGCTACTCGCGGCAGTTCTTCGCCCTGGCCCGGGCCGGCTATTTGCCTCGCGGCCTAGCAAAACTCTCGCGCTTCCAGACCCCGCACCGGGCGATCCTGGCCGGCGGCGTCATCGGCATCGCGGCGATCTACAGCGACGGCCTGGTCAACCTGCAGGGTATGAGCCTGACGGCGGCGATGATCACCATGTCGGTGTTCGGCGCCATCGTGATGTACATCATCAGCATGCTCAGCCTGTTCAGGTTGCGTAAGACCGAACCGAACCTGGAACGCACCTTCCGCGCGCCGGGCTACCCGCTCGTGCCGGGCATCGCGCTGTTCCTGGCGGTGGTGTGCCTGGTGGCGATGGCGTGGTTCAACACCCTGATCGGCCTGGTGTTCCTCGGTTTCATGATTGTCGGCTACCTGTATTTCCAACTGACCGCCAAGCAACGCTCCGACGCGCCGGCGGACGCTATGCTCACAGGTATCTGAAGTTGCACCGGCACCGGGCCGAGGGCTCGGTGCCTGCTATTTAAAAGTGCACACCGTCCCCCTGTGGGAGCGAGCTTGCTCGCGATAGCGGAGTGTCAGCAAAAATACTTGTCGACTGATACACAGCTATCGCGAGCAAGCTCGCTCCCACAGGGTTACGGGTTGTATTTGAGTTATCTACAAAACCAGGAGGACACCGCCCATGGCCGCATTCGCCCATTCCGTCGGCGCCCAGACCTACCGCTTCGACAGCCTCAAAGACCTGATGGCCAAGGCCAGCCCAGCGCGTTCCGGGGATTTCCTCGCCGAGGTCGCCGCCCTCAACGATGGCGAGCGCGTGGCCGCGCAAATGGCTTTGGCTGACTTGCCCCTCAGCCATTTCCTGCAGGAAATGCTGATTCCGTACGAGGCCGACGAAGTCACCCGATTGATCGTCGACACCCACGACAAACACGCCTTTGCCACCGTCAGCCACCTCACCGTCGGCGGTTTTCGCGACTGGCTGCTCAGCGACGCCGCCGATGAGCAGAGCCTGCGCGCACTCGCTCCCGGCCTGACGCCAGAAATGGTCGCCGCCGTCTCGAAGATCATGCGCGTGCAGGATTTGGTGCTGGTGGCGCAGAAAATCCGCGTGGTCACCAAATTCCGCGGCACCCTCGGCCTGCGCGGGCGACTGTCCACGCGCCTGCAACCCAACCACCCCACCGACGAGCCGGCCGGCATCGCTGCGAGCATCCTCGACGGCCTGCTCTTCGGCAACGGCGACGCCATGATCGGCATCAACCCGGCCACCGACAGCACCGCCTCGATCTGCGCCATGCTGGAAATGCTCGACGCCATCATCCAGCGCTACGACATCCCCACCCAGGGCTGCGTGCTGACCCACGTCACCACCTCCATCGAAGCGGCGAACCGTGGCGTGCCCCTGGACCTGGTGTTCCAGTCCATCGCCGGCACCGAAGCGGCCAACGCCAGTTTCGGCATCAACCTGAACATCCTGAAGGAAGGCTACGACGCCGGCCTCAGCCTGAATCGCGGCACCCTCGGCAACAACCTGATGTATTTCGAAACCGGCCAGGGCAGCGCCTTGTCAGCCAACGCCCACCACGGCGTCGATCAACAGACCTGCGAGACCCGAGCCTACGCCGTGGCGCGACATTTCAACCCGTTTTTGGTGAACACGGTTGTAGGCTTCATCGGCCCGGAATACCTGTACAACGGCAAACAGATCATCCGCGCCGGCCTCGAAGACCACTTCTGCGGCAAGTTGCTCGGCGTGCCGATGGGCTGCGACATCTGCTACACCAACCACGCCGAAGCCGACCAGGACGACATGGACACCCTGCTGACCCTGCTGGGCGTGGCCGGGATCAACTTCATCATGGGCATCCCCGGCTCCGACGACATCATGCTCAACTACCAGACCACCTCGTTCCACGACGCCCTCTATGCCCGCCAGACCCTGGGCCTGAAGCCGGCGCCGGAATTCGAAACGTGGTTGGCGAACATGGGCATCTTCACCCAGGCCGATGGCCGGGTGCGATTCGGCGACAACCTGCCACCGGCGTTTCGCCAGGCCCTCGCGCATTTGGGATAAGCCGCATTTTTATGAGTGAGTTGCCCATGGATAAAAAACCTGTCGATTCGCAAAACCCCTGGCTGAACCTGCGCAATCTCACCCCGGCGCGCATCGCCCTGGGGCGCACCGGCACCAGCCTGCCCACCTCGGCGCAACTGGATTTCCAATACGCCCACGCCCAGGCGCGCGATGCGGTGCACCTGGCGTTTGATCACCAGGGCATTCGTGCACAACTAACCGAGCGTGGCCGTGAAAGTCTGCTGCTCCACAGCGCCGCAGCCGACCGCCATAGCTATCTACAGCGCCCGGACCTGGGCCGACGGCTCGATGAGGCATCCGCGCAAATCCTGGACGAGTACGCGGCGGCCCATCCCGGCGGCGTGGATTTGGCTATCGTGGTGGCTGACGGCCTGTCAGCGCTGGCGGTGCATCGCCATACCTTGCCGTTCCTGGCGCGGCTGGAAGAACAGATCGCCGCGGAAGGCTGGTCGGTGTCGCCGGTGGTCCTGGTGGAACAGGGTCGCGTCGCCGTGGCGGATGAAGTGGCGCAGCGGCTCGGCGCGAAAATGTCGGTGATCCTGATCGGCGAACGCCCCGGCCTCAGCTCCCCCGACAGCCTGGGCCTGTATTTCACCTACGCGCCCAAGGTCGGCCTGACTGATGCGTATCGCAACTGCATTTCCAACGTGCGCCTCGAAGGCCTGAGCTACGGGATGGCGGCCCATCGCTTGATCTACCTGATGCGCGAGGCCTGTCGCCGCCAGCTTTCGGGGGTCAATCTGAAGGACGAAGCCCAGGTTCATACTCTAGAGTCGGAAAACCCTGCCGATATGAAAGGTAATTTCCTACTGGCGCCGCCCCGCAACTGATCCGTTTATCCGATTGCGTTTTTGATCCGCTTTCAGGCAGCATCAAAAGCACGGCAGCGCGACATTGTTGTCTGAATATCTGTCGACCTTTGCAGACGAGACCTACCATGCGGATTATCCAAGCGACCCTGGAACACCTGGACCTGCTGACCCCATTGTTCGTCAAATACCGGGAATTCTACGGCTCGCTGCCCTACCCGGACTCGTCCCGAGCCTTCCTCGAAAAGCGCCTGCGCCGCAAGGAATCGGTCATCTACCTGGCCCTGCCCGATGACGACGACAGCAAATTGCTCGGCTTCTGCCAGCTCTACCCCAGCTTCTCGTCGCTGTCGCTCAAGCGCGTGTGGATCCTCAACGACATCTATGTCGCCGAAGACGCCCGCCGCCAACTCGTCGCCGACAACCTGATCCGCACCGCAAAAAAAATGGCCAAGGAAACCAACGCCGTGCGCATGCGCGTCTCCACCAGCAGCAACAACGACGTCGCGCAGAAAACCTACGAATCGATCGGCTTCAAGGAAGACACCGAGTTCAAGAACTACGTGCTACCAATCAGCGAAGGGCTCTGACCCCTGCGGCTAGATGAAGCCTCTGTGGCCAGGTGAAACCTTGTGACTGAGTGAAACCCTCGTGGCGAGGG
>NZ_JAOSHO010000409.1 GCF_025917275.1 Pseudomonas agronomica
GCTCCCTCGCCACGGGTTCGTCGAAGGCCTTGATTGGGGTTATGGCAGGCATGAAAAAGCCGCTGCTCCCGAAGAAGCAGCGGCTTTTTTGAAGAACAACCGAAGGCTTAGTAGCCCAGCGCGAAGTCTTCCTCTTTCATGTCCATCAGGTTGTTGGCGCCCGACAGCATGGTTGCCACGTGGGTGCGGGTACGCGGCAGAATGCGCTGGAAGTAGAAGCGCGCGGTCTGCAACTTGGCGGTGTAGAACGCTTCCTCGGTGGTGCCGGCTGCGAGTTTTTCCGCCGCCAGGCGCGCCATGTCGGCCCAGAAGTAAGCCAGGCAGGCATAGCCGGAATACATCAGGTAATCCACCGAGGCCGCGCCGACTTCTTCGCGATCCTTCATGGCGGCCATGCCGACCTTCATGGTCAACTCGCCCCATTCCTTGTTCAACGCAGCCAGGGGTTCCACGAACTCCTTGACCGCTTCGTTGCCTTCGTTGCCCTGGCAGAACTTGTGGACGATCTTGGTGAAGCCCTTGAGCGCTTCGCCTTGCGTCATCAGGACTTTACGACCCAGCAGGTCAAGCGCCTGGATGCCGGTGGTGCCTTCGTACAGCATCGAGATACGGCTGTCGCGAACGTTCTGCTCCATGCCCCACTCGGCGATGAAGCCGTGGCCGCCATAGATCTGCACGCCGTGGTTGGCCGATTCGAAACCGACTTCGGTCATGAAGGCCTTGGCGATCGGCGTCATGAACGCCAGCAGCGCGTCGGCTTTTTTCTTCTCTTCTTCGTCCACGCCGTACTTGACGATATCGACCTGCTTGGCGGTGAAGTAGACCATCGCCCGGTTGCCTTCGGCGAAGGCTTTCATGGTCAGCAGCATGCGACGCACGTCAGGGTGCACGATGATCGGGTCGGCGGCCTTGTCCGGCGCTTTCGGGCCAGTCAGGGAACGCATCTGCAGGCGATCACGAGCGTATTTCAGGCCGCCCTGGAAGCCGATCTCGGCGTGGGCCAGGCCTTGCAGCGCGGTGCCCAGGCGTGCGGTGTTCATGAAGGTGAACATGCAGTTCAGGCCTTTGTTCGCCGGGCCGATCAGGAAACCGGTGGCCGCGTCGAAGTTCATCACGCAGGTGGCGTTGCCGTGGATGCCCATCTTGTGTTCCAGGGAACCACAGCTCACGGCGTTGCGCTGGCCGACGGTGCCATCGGCGTTAGGCAGGAATTTCGGCACGATGAACAGCGAGATGCCCTTGGTGCCGGCCGGTGCGTCCGGCAGGCGTGCCAGCACGATGTGGACAATGTTGTCGGCCATGTCGTGTTCACCGGCCGAAATGAAGATCTTGGTGCCGGTCACTTTGTAGGAACCATCGGCCTGAGGCTCGGCCTTGGTGCGCAGCATGCCCAGGTCGGTGCCGCAGTGAGGTTCGGTCAGGCACATGGTGCCGGTCCATTCGCCGGACACCAGCTTGGTCAGGTAAGCCTCTTGCTGCTCGGGCGTACCGTGCTCGGAAATCGTGTTCATCGCCCCATGGGACAGGCCTGGGTACATGCCCCACGACCAGTTGGCTTCGCCGACCATTTCGCTGACTGCCAGGCCCAGGGACTCCGGCAGGCCTTGGCCGCCATGCTCGACGTCGTGGGCCAGGCTTGGCCAGCCACCTTCGACGAACTGCTTGTAGGCTTCCTTGAAGCCGGTCGGGGTTTTCACGCCGGATTCGCTCCAGGTGCAACCTTCGAGGTCACCCACGCGGTTCAGCGGAGCCAGCACCTGCTCACAAAACTTGGCGCCTTCTTCGAGAATGGCGTCAACCATGTCCGGAGTTGCGTCCTGGCAAGCCGGAAGGCTCTGATAATGCGCTTCGTAGCCGAGCAGTTCGTCACGAACGAAGCGAATATCACGCAAGGGGGCCTTGTAGTCAGGCATAGCGATAAACCTCTGCTGATGTAACCGGGGATGAACGACCGCGGCGAATTGTTGTAGCGGTCAAACAGGTGTTTGAAACATACGTTTACGCCCAAACCTTGTCAAGCGTCGATCCTTCGCCGTTCGTCATCAGCCTGGAAATATCGGACGCAGAAGGTCATCGCGGCGAGAAAACAGCGATGCCGCTGGGGAAAGATTAGTTGAGTAATAAGACGTCAGAGACGAGAACGCCGCGAATAATCGCGGCGTTTTCGTGAATCGCAGAGAATCGGATCAAGCAAAAGTATCAATCAACGTACCGAGCATTTCATCGGAGGCCTTGGCGACATTCACGCCCAGTTGGACCTGGAACTTGCCCTCGGCCATGTCCACCATATTGCTGGCAAGGTCCGACTGCTGGCTGCGATCCACCGATCGCAAGCGATCAACCTGGACCTCGGAAGATTGGCTGGTGACCGAACGCTCGATCGTATTGTTGGCGATCTGGCTGGAGGCCTGATCGACACGGTTCTGCCCTGTCTGAATCGTGCTCAGACCGGCATAGAACGCGGTGTTTCCTGAGATTTCCATGGCAAGGCTCGTCTACTTGAAGGGGTCGACACCGGCATTGAATCAGATGCCTTGGCAAAAGGCCCGACAAAAACACTAATGGCACAGTGCCTTGTCATAGGCAAAACCTTGGCGGATGTCAGTCCAGCAGGTCCAGTTGCAGGTGCTCGGCCACCGCTTCAGCCGTTACGCTCTGGATTCGCGCCACCCTGCCCAAGCAGGGCGCTGGCAGCCGTTCGGCCAAGGTTGCCAGATTCTCTTCGAGGCGCGAGGTGGCCGGGTCAATGATATTTGCCACCCAGCCTGCCAGTTGCAAGCCATCATGGGCGATAGCCTCGGCGGTCAACAACGCATGGCTGATGCATCCCAGGCGCACGCCCACTACCAGGATCACCGGCAAACCCAGTGCGATCGCCAAGTCGGAAAGATTGTCCTGGCCGGCCAACGGTACACGCCAACCGCCGGCGCCTTCGATCAAGGTGAAGTCGGCGTCCAGCGCCAGCACTTCGCGCATCGGCCCCAGCAGCGACTGCACCGTCAACGCCACACCGGCTTCCCGGGCGGCCAGGTGCGGCGCAATGGCCGGCTCGAACGCCACCGGATTGACCTGTGCATAAGTCAGCGGCACCGAACACTCGGCCAGCAACGCCAAGGCGTCGGCATTGCGCAGGCCCTTGGGCGTCACGTCGCAACCGGAGGCCACCGGTTTGCCGGCAGCCGTGCTCATGCCGGCCTGTCGCGCCGCGTGCAGCAGGCCCGCCGCGACGGTGGTCTTGCCTACATCGGTATCGGTGCCGGTGATGAAATAAGCCTGGCTCATAGCGGTTTCTCCAACACGGCGTAGACCACCTGGTAGGTCGCGGGCAGGCCTTGGGCCTGGCGGAACTGCTCGTAGGCTTCGACCAACGCGAGGATTCGCGCCCTGCCCGTCAATCCTCCGGGTCGGCCCGGGTTCAGATTATGAGCGCCCAATGCTTTCAATTCGTGGGTCAGGCTGCGTACATCCGGGTAGTGCAATACGTGGGGCTGATTTTCCAGGCTGAGGACATTCAATCCGCTGCTTGCGCACAACTGTTGATAAGTCTCGAAGCCACGGAACCGGTTGACGTGCACCAAGCCATCCACCTGACGCCAACTGTCGCGCAATTCATACAACGTGCCCACGCAAAGGCTGGTGAACGCAAACACGCCGCCCGGTTTCAATACGCGATGGACCTCGCTCAACACCGACGCAAAATCGGCGCACCATTGCACCGCGAGGCTGGAGAAAACCAAATCACAGCTCGCCGCCTGCAAAGGCAGCCGCTCAGCATCACCGGCGATGAAATGCGCGGCCCCGCCTCGTGGGCGAGCATGGTTGAGCATGCCTTCGGCGATATCCAGCGCGAAACCGGTGTCCTCGCCGAAACGAGCACCCAACGCCCGGGTGAAATAACCGGTGCCACAACCCAGGTCCATCCAGCGCTGCGGATCGAGCGACGAAGGCAGTCGCCCGAGCAATTGTTGCCCCACGTCACGCTGCAGTTCAGCGACGCTGTCATAGCTGGCCGCCGCCCGGGAAAACGAGGCCGCGACCTGACGTTTATCGGGCAAGGTGCCAGGTAGCTTCACAGACAAATCAGTCATCACCGGACTCATGCAAGAAAGCCTGGATCGCCCCCGCCACGCCGTGGGGGTCTTCCAGAAGAAATGCGTGGCCGGCCTGTTCAATCAGGCCGATTTCGACATCCGGCAACAGCGCCAACAACTCGCCCGCCGCTTCGGCTGGCACCAAGGCATCGAGCCCGGCAAACAAATGCAATTGCGGGCCGCGAAACCCCTGCAATGCCGCACGAGTGTCGAGTTGCGCCAACAACTCGAGTCCGGCCATCAGCACTTCAGGCGCTGTACCCGGTGCGCCGCCGAGCAACAATCGCGACAACCCGCGTGGGTCGCCGCAACCTTGGGCACATAGCAAACTGAAGCGCTTGAGCGTCTGGCGCGGATCCGCAGCGCACCCGGCCAGAAACCCATCGAAGGTCTCGCCGGCCATCGCGCTCGGCCATTGATCATGCGCCACGAAAGACACATTGCTGGCCAACGTCACCAAGCCGCAGCAGCGCTCGCCACGACGCGCCGCCAGCTCCAAAGCCAGCATGCCGCCCA
>NZ_JAOSHO010000041.1 GCF_025917275.1 Pseudomonas agronomica
TGACCCGCTGTAAGAGCGGAACCATAAGCGGCCGTTACCGCAGAAACGGATATGTACTCAACCACCCGTTACCACAAACCTAAGACAGCATCCCCTGCATAATCCCCTGCAACACATCCAAATCAAACGGCTTATCCAAAATCGGCGCCTTGCGCGTAATCGGACTGTCAGTCTCACGCACTTCCTGCGCATAACCACTGATGAAAATAACCTTCAAGTCCGGACGCAACCTCACCGCAGGCTCAGCAATCTGCACCCCGGAAATACCACCGGGCAAGCGAAAGTCAGTGATCATCATGTCCAGATGAGGCTTGCTCGCCAGGATCTCGAATGCCTGCTCACCGTTTTCGGCCTGCAGCACCCGATAACCCTCGCCGGACAAGTAGGCCGACAGCACCATCAGAATCGATGGGTCATCCTCGACGATCAGTACAACGTCTTGCGCATCTTCACTCATGAGAAGCCTTTGTTGGATCAATAGCTGCTGATACGACCTTGGGGTCGCTCAGAGGTTGCGTCCGTTCGCCAGTTTTCTGAAAAGGCAGACAAACGCGGAATAACGCCCCTTCGTTGAGGCGACTATTGACCGTGATGATACCGCCGTGGGCGGTGACGATCTGCTCGGAAATGAACAGCCCCAGGCCCAGGCCCGCCGCGGCAGCCTTGGACGACACCCGTTCGAATTGCTGGAAAATACGCGCCTGGTTCTCTTCGCTGATGCCGATGCCATGGTCCTGGACTTCAACGCAGGCATGATCGGGCGTCTGGTAGACCCGCACCTCGATCGGACTCTTGCTGCCATAGCGCAACGCGTTGGTCAAAAGGTTCGAAACCACCTGCTCGATGCGAAACTCATCCCAATGCCCTTCCACCGATGATTCGGCGGTACAGGTCACCGTGCATTCGGCGGCGGCGATCTGCGGCTGGAAGTTATGCAGCAGGTTCTGTACCAGCGCCGTCAGGTTGAAGCGAGTCGGACGGATGGACAGCTTGCCGGTGCGAATCCGCGACACGTCCAGCATGTCTTCGATCAAGCGGATCAGGCTCTTGATCTGGCGCTCGTCACGCTCGACCATCGCCTTCACCTTGTCCAGCGTGAACGCCGCGGCGTTGTCCCGGGCGAGGTGCATCTTGCGCAGCTGTGTTTCCAGGATCAGCCCGTTGAGCGGCGTACGCACCTCATGGGCGACGATCGACATGAAATCGTCACGCATGCGCACCGCCTGTTCGAGTTCGCTGCGGGTGGCTTGCAGTTGCTGAAGCAGTTGCTCCTGCTCCCGACGGCTCTGCTCGAGGGCAATCACCTGTTCCTTCATCGCCTTGCGCTGGCGATAAAGCTCGACGAATACGTTGACCTTGCTCTTGACCGCATGGTTGTCCAGCGGCTTGTGCAGGAAATCCACCGCGCCATTTTCATAGCCGGTGAAGGCGTAGTTGCGCTCGCGGCCGGCGGCGCTGACGAAGATGATCGGGATACTGCGGGTCTTTTCCGTGCCGCGCATCAGTTCGGCCAGTTCGAAACCGTTCATGCCCGGCATCTGCACGTCGATGATCGCCAGGGCAAAATCATGTTGCAAAAGCAGGGACAATGCTTCGTCCGCCGACAGGGCTTTATAGACCTGACGGTCGTCGCGTTTGATCAACGCTTCCAGGGCCAACAGATTCTCAGGCAGATCATCGACGATCAGCAGTTTGGCTTGAATATCTCTTGGCATGTGATTCATTCCAGGCCGGCCAGCAACTGGCCGATGCCCTGCAAAGTGAGGATGTGGTCGGGCTCGTGCAAGGTAAGTGCCGCTTCGGGCATGGTTGGGACCTGCGCCTCCTCCGGGTCCTGGACAACCGTAATGCCACCCAGCGCCTTCACCTTGGCCAGGCCCCGTGCGCCATCGCTATTGGCACCAGTCAGCACGACTGCCAGCAAATGACGGCCATAGACATCGGCGGCCGACTCGAACAACACATCAATGGAGGGGCGAGAGTGGTGCACCGGTTCTTCCAGGCTCAAGGACAGGCTACGGTCAGCCTCGATCGACAGGTGATAACCGGGCGTCGCAACGTATAGGGTTCCGGGCACGATGTCCTGTTTGTCC
Source organism: Pseudomonas agronomica (assembly GCF_025917275.1). Lineage (GTDB taxonomy): Bacteria > Pseudomonadota > Gammaproteobacteria > Pseudomonadales > Pseudomonadaceae > Aquipseudomonas > Aquipseudomonas agronomica. The sequence continues at coordinate 2,094 of NZ_JAOSHO010000041.1, forward strand.
CGGGCTTCCTCCACCGGTACCGCGAGGCGATGACCGAACACCGGGGCAAGCTGGCTGTTGCGCTCGTCCGGCAGATGCAACACCACCAGGATCGGCAAGCTGAACCCTGGGCGCAATCGGCTGAACACTTTCAGCAGCGCTTCGACGCCGCCGGCAGACGCGCCGACGACAATGGCCTCGATCACGGGCCTGGGCCTGTCCGTCATTGATTTCATAACTTGCGATAGATCCGTTCCTGTTTGACCAACGGTTCGAATTGCTTGCCAAACACCGAAAAATCCAGTGTTTCCTTGCTGCCCAACACCAGGAAACCACGATGGCAGAGTGATTCGTGGAACAAGCCGAAGGCACGATCTTGCAATTTTTTATTGAAATATATCAATACGTTACGACAGGAAATTAACTGTGTTTCCGAGAAAACGCTATCGGTCGCCAGGCTGTGGTCGGCAAACGTCACGTTCTGGCACAAGGTTTTATCGAACATGGCGTAATCGTAGGCGGCGGTGTAGTAATCAGCAAACGATTGCCGGCCTCCCGCCCGCTGATAGTTTTGCGTGTAGGCCCTGACGTTTTCCAACGAGAAGATGCCCTGCTTGGCCTTTTCCAGCGACCGCGGATTGATGTCCGTCGCGTAGATGAGCGTGCGCTCCAGCAGCCCCTCCTCGCGCAGCAGGATCGCCATGGAATAAACCTCCTCCCCCGTACTGCAACCGGCGATCCAGATCTTGATCGAGGGATAGGTCTTGAGCAGCGGCACCACTTCCTCGCGGATCGCCAGGAAATGCGAGGGGTCGCGGAACATCTCGCTGACGGGAATCGTCAGCAATTGCAGCAACTGCATGAACGCACCCGGATCATGCAGCACCCGCTCCTGCAGCGCCGAGATCGTCTTGCAATCGAACTGGCTCAACGCATGCAGGACCCGGCGCTTGATGGAGGCGCCGGAGTAATCACGGAAGTCGTAGCTGTACTTCAGGTAGATCGCTTCGATCAACAGACGAAGTTCAATGTCAGTGTTACGTTCCACTAAATTCTTTCCATATTCGGCAACCACACGCGAATCAGTGAAAACAGGCGATCCAGGTCGATCGGCTTGGCCAGGTAATCGTTGGAACCGGCCGCCAGGCACCGCTCCTGATCATCTTTCATGGCCTTGGCCGTCACCGCGATGATGGGCAGTTTCTGCCAGCGCGGGTCCTTGCGGATCAGCGTGGTGGCTTCAAAGCCATCCATCTCGGGCATCATCACGTCCATCAGCACCAGGTCGATGTCCTCGACTTCATTCAGGCGTTCGATCGCCTCATAGCCGTTACGACCGATGACCACGATCGCGCCTTTCGCCTCCAGGGCGCTGGTCAGGGCAAAGATGTTGCGCACATCGTCATCCACCAACAGCACCTTGCGGCCTTCGAAAACCTTGTCGCGGCTGCGGGCAGTCTGAAGCATCCGCTGCCGTTCATGTGACAGCCTGGATTCGACTTTGTGCAGAAAGAGTGTCACTTCGTCCAGCAGGCGCTCCGGCGAACGTGCGCCCTTGATGATGATCGAGCGCGAATACTTGCGCAGCTCGGCTTCTTCATCACGCGTCAGGTTGCGCCCGGTGTAGACGATCACGGGCGGGAACGAACAGATCTCTTCGCTGGACATGCGCTTGAGCAGATCGTTACCGAGCATGTCTGGCAGCTTGAGGTCGATGATCATGCAGTCATAGACGTTGTCGCGCAGCAGATCCAGGGCTTGCTGGGCGAGGCCGACGGCGGTGATCTCGATGTCTTCGTCGCCGATCAGGCGAGTAATGCTGTCGCGCTGCAGGTCATCGTCTTCCACCAGCAGCACCCGCTTGACCTTCTGGGTCAGCTTGGCCTCCAGGCGTGCGAACACGTCCTTGAGCTCCTCGCGTGTGGTCGGCTTGACCGCGTAACCGATGGCGCCCATGTGCATTGCCGCTTCGACGCGGTCCTCGACGGAAATGACATGCACCGGGATGTGCCGGGTGGCAGCCTGTTCCTTGAGGCGTTGCAGCACCGTCAGCCCGGAGTGGTCCGGCAGGCGCATGTCCAACAGGATCGCGTCGGGGCTGAGCCGTGAGGCCAGGTCAAACCCTTCGTCGGCACCGTGGGCTACCAGGCATTGATAGCCAAGCTCGTGGGCCAGGTCGAACAGGATCCGGGCAAACTTGGGCTCGTCTTCGATGACCAGGATGCAACGGCTGTCGAAAGGCGCTTTCTCGCGGTCATCAGCGAATTGCGGGACAGGCGCCTCCACCTCGGCGACCAACGGTGCCAGCGCGGGTGCAGGCGCCTGGACCGGTGTCGGCGACGCTGCCGGCGGGCTGAACGTCATCGGCGCGATGGGGCTGTCTCCGGGCTCAACATAGCGTCCAGGCAATGCCAGTGTGAATTCACTGCCCTGCCCTGGCGCACTGGTCACCGAGATGGAACCGCCCAACAAAATCGCCAGGTCCCGGGAAATCGACAGCCCCAGCCCCGTGCCGCCGTAACGGCGATTGGTGGTGCCGTCAGCCTGGCGGAACGCCTCGAAGATGCTCTGCTGCTGGTCGGCGGCGATACCAATCCCCGAGTCGCGGACCATGAACGCGATGCCGCCACTCGGCTGGCCCGCCACGTTGAGCCGTACAGAGCCGTGTTCGGTGAACTTCACCGCATTCGACAACAGGTTCTTGAGCACCTGTTCCAGGCGCTGGCGATCGGTGTACAGCATCGCTGGCGCATCGGGTTGAACCTGCACGTCGAAGTCCAGGCCTTTCTCCCTTGCCAACGGCGTGAACAGGTCCCGCAGCCCTTCTACCAGGCGCGCAACGCCGGTGTTTTCCGGGCGCATCTCCAGTTTTCCGGCCTCGACCTTGGAGATATCGAGAATGTCATTGATCAGATTCAGCAGGTCATTGCCGGCGGAATAGATCGACTCGGCGAACTTGACCTGCTCTTCGCTGAGATTCTTGTGCGGGTTTTCCGCCAGCAGCTTGGACAGGATCAACGAGCTGTTGAGCGGCGTGCGCAGCTCGTGGGACATGTTGGCCAGGAACTCGGACTTGTACTTGCTCGAACGCTGCAGTTCTTCGGCGCGCTCCTGCAACTGGATCTGGGCCAGGTTCAGCTCGCTGTTCTTCTGGTCCATCGCGTCGCGCTGCTCGGCCAATTGCTCGTTGGTCTGCTCCAGCTCCTGCTGCTGGGCCTCCAGGTGTACCTGGGACTCCTTGAGGATGCGCGACTGCTCTTCCAACTCCTCGTTCGCGGTCTTGAGTTCTTCCTGCTGCACTTGCAGCTCTTCGTTCAACTGCTGGGTCTCGGCCAAGACTTCTTGCAGGCGCTGGCGATAACGGGCCGCTTCGATAGACGTGCCGATGTTGCCGGCCACCAGCTCCAGCAGATCGATGTCCCGCTCGGTCAAGGGCCGCAGGAAGCCCAGCTCGATGACGCCGTTGATGCGGTCGTCATCACGGGTGGGCACCACCAGCACGCAGTTGGGTCGCCCCTTGCCGAGCCCGGAGCTGACTTTCAGGTAGTCGTCCGGGACATCATCAAGACGGATGACGCGGCCTTGGCGCACGGCCTGCCCGACGATGCCTTCGCCATCGACGATGACCTGTTGCTGCTCGTCATCCTCCCGGGACATGCCATAGGTAGCAACGCGCCGGAGGACGCCGTTTTCTTCCCGCGCATAAAGCGCTGCAACCACGGTGCCGAGGTACTGCGAGCAAAACTGCAGGATGTTGCGGCCCAGCAGATTCAAGCTCAGTTGGCCCAACACCTGCTCGGCCAATTGGGTCTGCCCATTGCGCAGCCACGCTTGTTTCTCCAGGTGCGCCGCGCCTTCCTGCTGCACTTTGAGCGTCACGCTATAGCTGCGCGACAGGTTCAACAGGTCCCGGCGCCCCACATAGGCCAGCAGCCCGCTGACCGCTGCGACAAACAGCAGGTACAGGACAATGCTCCAGACCGTTGTGGTGCGCACTCGCTCGTTGCGCTGGGCGCGCAACTGCTGCTCGGTTTCGACGACATCCTCGAACGTCTGGCGTATCTCGTCCGTCAAGCGCTTGCCACGTCCGGCCTTCAGGGCGCCGCGATAATCGCCACTGCTGCGCTGCAGGTCGATCATGCCTTGAGCGTAATTGGCCCATTCCACCTGGAGTGCTTGAATCTTGTGCAGACGGTCAGTCTGCACGGGATTGTCGGCTGTCAGTTCCAACAATGTATCCAGTGCCACCGCGATGCGCGGCTTGGCCACTTCATAGGGATCGAGGAAGTGTTCGTCACCGCTCAACAAATAGCCGCGCATGCCGGTTTCCAGGTCCACGCTCAGCTTCATGGCTTCGTTGACGTTGTTGATGACCCGATCGGTGTGCCCGACCCACTGGATCACCGACAGCAGGTACGTGATCAACGCAATGAAAAACACGGCACTGAGGGCGCCCATGCCCAGGGGCAGGCTGATATTGCGACTCAGGAGCTTGCGAAAACTGTGCTCGTCGACCGAAGACGAAAGAGGCATGGAAATGACCCTGGTGGAAAGTTGAAAACCGTGGAGTTTGCCCAAAAACACGGGTTGGATCCACACTTCCGACAAGTCCAGGACGCAAATCCCCAGGCCGTTCGCCTGGGTCTCAAGGATGCGACTATCCTTGTCAGCTCTTGTACTATAGATCCTTTCTTGTACAAGTTCGGGAACTTGTGCCGCCTCGCGACTTACTCATGCATACGGCCGGTTCTTTGCCACGCCCTCCCGATTCCATCTTCCGAGAAGTCTATTATGTCCGTCCCCGCTCCTGTCACCCCTCCCACCATTCTGGTAGTCGAAGACGACAGCATCGTGCGCATGTTGATTGTCGATGTGCTGGAAGAGCTGGAATACAAGGTGTTGGAGGCAGAAGGTTGCGAAGAGGCGCTGGCGCTGTTGAAAGATACGGAGCGCCCCATCGACCTGATGATGACCGACGTCAACATGCCGATCATGGACGGTCGTGAACTCGCAAAAGAAGCACGCAGCGTACGCCCCGGACTTCCCATCCTGTTCGCCAGCGGCTACGCCGAAAGCATCGACGTGCCAGAAGGCATGAACGTGATTGGCAAACCGTTCTCCATTGATCAATTGCGCGACAAGGTCAAAAGGATTCTTTCTTGAGCCCAGGCGCATTCTTGGTCACTATCGGCGCCCCGCGCGCCGACTGCGCCTGAACCGCTCCAAGGATTGCTCGCCATGCCTCACCCCACCACCAAAGTCCTGGTTATCGGCTATGTCTGGCCCGAGCCACGCTCATCGGCGGCCGGTGGGCATGTCATGCAACTGTTGGACGCTTTCCTTGGACAAGGCTGGGACATCACCTTCAGCAGCCCCGCGCGGCCCGGTGAAAACCGCGCCGACCTGATCGAGCTGGGCATCCGGGAAGTACCGATCGAGCTTAATAACAGCAGTTTCGATCTGTTCATCAGTGAGCTGGCGCCGGATATCGTCCTGTTCGACCAGTTCATGATGGAAGAACAGTTTGGCTGGCGGGTGGAAAAACACTGCCCCGACGCCCTGCGGGTGCTGGAAACGTCGGACTTGCAGAGCCTGCGTCATGCCCGGCACCAGCGCCTGAAGGATCGCTTGAAAGCCGACGAGACGTCCCAGGACTTCAGCGATCTGTTCGCCCCGGCCCTGCGCGAAGAATTCGAACTGATGGCCGACACTGACATGGCCAAGCGCGAGATTGCCGCCCTGTTGCGTTGCGACTTGAACCTGATGGTGTCCGAGTTCGAAATCGAGCTGTTGGTTGAACACTTCAAGGTGCCGCGCGAGTTGCTGCTCTGGTGCCCGTTGATGCTGGATCTGCCCAGCGACCCGTTCGTGCCCTTCGAAGACCGGGCGCATTTCCTCAGCATCGGCAATTTCCGCCACGCACCGAACTGGGACGCCGTACTCTGGATGAAAAACGCCGTGTGGCCGCTGATTCGCCAACGATTGCCCGGGGCCCAACTGCATCTCTACGGCGCCTATACGCCCCCCAAGGCCGCGGCGCTGCACAACCCGAGCCAGGGCTTTCATATCATGAACTGGGCCGAGGACGCCTTGCAGGTCATGTCCTCGGCACGTATCTGCCTGGCGCCGCTGCGTTTCGGCGCCGGCATCAAGGGCAAGCTGATCGAAGCCATGCTCTGCGGCACGCCCAGCATCACCACGCCCATCGGCGCCGAAGCCATGCACGGCGGCATGCCCTGGCCCGGTGAGATCGCACAGAGCGCCGAGGCCATCGCCAACGCCGCCGTGCAGTTGTACACCGACCCAACCCGCTGGGCCCATGCCCAAGAGGCGGGGCTGGCCTTGCTGGCGGAGCGTTTCCGTCGGCAGGTCCACGCCCCTGCGCTGATCGACAGTCTCAACGCCTGCCGCGCCGACCTGGCACGACGCCGCCGGGACAACTTCATCGGCAGCATGCTGCGTCACCATCAGCACAAGAGCACCCAGTACATGTCCCAATGGATCGAGGAAAAGAACCGCAACAGCTGAGCCAGGCTTCGTTCGCCAGGGCTGGAACCCGGACGGCGAAGGGGGCATTATCCAGCGGCGATAACAACAAAAGCGCCAGGCACATGACCCGCACAGCCAGAGTCACCGACCCTTCCTACGAGTTGATGGACGATCACAACGGCCTGTCCATCATCTACCGCCAGCACGGTTTCCCCTGCCCGCTGGTGCGCTGGCATTTCCACAAGGAATACGAGCTCCACCTGATCGTCGCGAGTTCGGGCAAGGTGTTTATCGGCGACTACATCGGCAACTTTTCCCCGCAGTCGCTGTTCCTCACCGGCCCCAACCTGCCCCACAACTGGATCAGCCAGGTGGAGGAGGATGAAGTGGTGCCCAAGCGCGACATGCTGGTGAATTTCACCGATGAGCTGTTCGACAGTGGCAACCAGGTGTTTGCCGAACTCAAGACCCTGGCGCCGTTGCTGGAGCGGGCTCAATACGGCATCGAGTTCCGCTGCAAACGCACCGTCCGCCAGGCAATGGTGCTCATGCAGCGCATCGCCGATTCCCAGGGCATGAGCCGACTGGGTTATTTTTTCATCCTCATGGAATTGCTGGCGAGCTGCGACGACTACCAGTTGCTTTCAGGCGCCACCTCCACGCAAGCGGCGGACGAGCACAGCATTGACCGTACCAACCGCGCGGTGGATTACATTTTCGCCCACTACGCCCGCGAATTGCCCCTGGAGGAAGTGGCCGAGCACCTGGGCATGAAACCCACCTATTTCAGCCGGGTTTTCAAGCAAGCCACCGGGCGCTGCTTCATCGAATTCGTCAATCGCCTGCGCATCAGCAAATCCTGCGAGCTGCTGGCCGATGGCGACAAACCCGTGACGGATGTGTGCTTTGAATCGGGTTTCAACAACATTTCCAACTTCAACCGGCGCTTCCAGCAACTCAAGGGCATGACCCCTTCTCATTACCGGCGGCTGGCGGTGCAGCGGTTGACCGAGCAGAACCAGGGCTGAATATTCACCGGATCCCCCTGAGCCTGTAGGAGCTGCCGAGCGAAGCGAGGCTGCGATCTTTGCATCGCCCATTGAGTCTGGAACGAAAGATCAAAGATCAAAAGATCGCAGGCTGCGCCAGCTCCTACGGAATCCAGCGAGAGCAAATCCCAACGCCTCAATCTTTCCAGTGCAAAAAAGTATCAGTAAAAGTGTGACGGATGATTTGTCACACCGTTCATTGAGGGCTGTAATCAGCGCACATTCTTCCACTCATCCGGAAGACACAAAAACAATAACTGTCCTTCTGCAGCCCGTGGGCGCGGAAAAGGAGTGTGCGATGAAACCTTCGGTAAAAGCTCTGCTTGTCTCCACCTGCATGACCCTCAGCAGCGTCAGTTTCGGCGCACAAACCCTGACCATTGCCACCGTCAACAACAGCGACATGATCCGCATGCAAAAGCTCTCGAAGACTTTCGAGGCCGAGCACCCGGACATCAAGCTGAACTGGGTGGTGCTCGAAGAAAACGTCCTGCGCCAACGCCTGACCACCGACATCGCCACCCAGGGCGGACAATTCGACGTGCTGACCATCGGCATGTACGAAGCTGCACTCTGGGGCGCCAAGGGCTGGTTGGAACCCATGAAAGACCTGCCGGCTTCCTACGACCTGGAGGACGTCTTCCCTTCCGTGCGCGATGGCTTGTCGGTCAAGGGCTCGCTGTACGCCCTGCCGTTCTACGCCGAGAGTTCGATCACTTACTACCGTACGGACCTGTTCAAGGACGCCGGGCTGACCATGCCCGAACACCCGACCTGGACCCAGATCGGTGAGTTCGCAGAAAAGCTCACCGACAAATCCAAGGAGCAATACGGCCTGTGCCTGCGAGGCAAGGCCGGTTGGGGCGAGAACATGGCGCTGATCACCACCCTCGCCAACGGCTTTGGTGCGCGCTGGTTCGATGAGAAGTGGCAGCCGCAGTTCAATGGAACCGAGTGGAAGGATGCGCTGAACTTCTACGTCGACAACATGAAGAAATCCGGCCCGCCCGGCGCGTCCAGCAACGGCTTCAACGAGAACCTGGCGCTGTTCAACAGCGGCAAGTGCGCGGTCTGGGTCGATGCCAGCGTCGCCGGTTCGTTCGTGACCGACAAGACCCAGAGCAAGGTGGCCGATCACGTCGGATTCACCTTCGCCCCCCACGAGAAAACCGACAAGGGCACCTCGTGGATGTACTCCTGGTCCCTGGCGATTCCGACCAGTTCCAAAGCCAAGGACGCCGCCAAGGTCTTCACCACTTGGGCAACGTCCAAGGAGTACAGCCAATTGGTCGCCAAGACCGACGGCATTGCCAACGTCCCACCGGGTACCCGCACCTCGACCTACAGCGACGAGTACATGAAGGCAGCGCCGTTCGCCAAGGTGACGCTGGAGTCGTTGAAGGTCGCCGACCCGAAAGCCCCGACCCTCAAGCCCGTGCCCTACATCGGCATCCAGTTGGTGACCATTCCCGAGTTCCAGGCCATCGGTACCCAGGTGGGCAAGTTCTTCTCGGGCGCGCTCACCGGCCAGCAGACCGTGGACCAGGCATTGACCGCCGCGCAGTCCACCACTGAACGCGAGATGAAGCGCGCCGGGTATCCCAAGTAATCCACTTTTCGCCTTTATGTGGGAGCGAGCTTGCTCGCGATGGCGGAGTGTCAGGCAACAAAAATGTTGATTGTGCCGACCTCATCGCGAGCAAGCTCGCTCCCACAGTGGATTTTTGTAGGTCTGCATAAAATCGGTTCAATGCCATGAATACTTCAACAACGACAGTCAAAGCCCCCATCGAAATAGCCCCGCCAGCCCGCAAGATCCGCCTGGCCAACCCCGGCTGGTTCCTGGTCAGCCCTTCGGTCGCCCTGTTGCTGCTGTGGATGATCGTGCCACTGGGCATGACCGTCTATTTCTCGATGATCCGCTACAACCTGCTCTATCCCGGCGAAAACGAGTTCGTCGGGCTGGAGAACTTCACTTATTTCCTCACCGACTCGGGTTTCATGCCCGGCGCCACCAATACGTTGCTGCTGGTGGGCAGCGTGCTGTTGATCAGCATCGTGCTCGGTGTCTTGATCAGCGCGCTGCTGGAAGCCAGCGAGTTCTTCGGCCGCGGCATCGTCCGGGTGTTGCTGATCTCGCCCTTTTTCATCATGCCCACCGTCGGCGCGCTGATCTGGAAGAACCTGATCTTCCACCCCGTGTCAGGCATCCTCGCCTCCGTGTGGAAGCTCTTCGGTGCGCAGCCGGTGGACTGGCTGGCCCATTACCCGCTGCTGTCGATCATTATCATTGTGTCGTGGCAATGGCTGCCCTTCGCGATCCTGATCCTGATGACCGCCATGCAGTCCCTCGACCAGGAACAGAAAGAAGCCGCCCGCCTGGACGGTGCCGGCCCGATCGCGATTTTCTGGCACCTGACCCTGCCGCACCTGGCCCGCCCGATTGCCGTAGTGGTGATGATCGAAACGATTTTCCTGTTGTCGGTGTTCGCCGAAATCTTCACCACCACCAACGGTGGCCCGGGCTATGCCTCCACCAACCTCGCCTACCTGATCTACAACCAGGCGCTGGTGCAGTTCGACGTCGGCATGGCGTCGGCCGGTGGCCTGATCGCCGTGGTGATCGCCAACATCGCTGCCATCATCCTGGTCCGGATGATCGGCAAAAACCTCACCGACAAGCATTGAGGCCGTCGCCATGACTCTCCAACAATCCCGTCGCCTGCAAAGCCTGCTGTTGGGCACGCTGGCCTGGGCCATCGCGATCGTGATCTTCTTTCCGATCTTCTGGATGGTGCTGACCAGCTTCAAGACCGAAATCGATGCCTTCGCCACACCGCCGCAGTTCATCTTCGCGCCGACGCTGGAGAACTACCTGCACATCAATGAGCGCAGCAACTACTTCAGCTTCGCCTGGAACTCGGTGGTGATTTCCTTCAGCGCCACCGCCCTTTGCCTGCTGATCGCGGTGCCGGCGGCGTACTCCATGGCGTTCTACGAAACCCAGCGCACCAAAGGCACGCTGCTGTGGATGCTCTCCACCAAGATGCTGCCGCCGGTGGGTGTGCTGATGCCGATCTACTTGCTCGCCAAGCAGTTTGGCCTGCTGGATACCCGCATCGCGCTGATCATCATCTACACGCTGATCAACCTGCCGATCGTGGTCTGGATGATTTACACCTACTTCAAGGACATCCCGCGCGACATCCTCGAAGCCGCGCGCCTGGACGGCGCCACCCTGTGGCAGGAAATGGTCCGCGTGCTGCTGCCGATCGCCAAGGGCGGGCTGGCCTCCACCGTGCTGTTGTCGCTGATCCTGTGCTGGAACGAGGCGTTCTGGTCGCTGAACCTCACCTCCTCCAAAGCCGCGCCGCTGACCGCACTGATCGCCTCGTATTCCAGCCCTGAAGGTTTGTTCTGGGCCAAGTTGTCTGCCGTCTCGACCCTGGCCTGCGCCCCGATCCTGATTTTCGGCTGGATCAGCCAGAAACAGCTGGTGCGCGGTTTGTCCTTCGGCGCGGTGAAATGAAACGTCAAGAGATCGCAGGCTTCGCCAGCACCTACACGTCCCCCGTAGGAGCTGCCGAGCACAGCGAGGCTGCGATCTTCCTGAGCCAACTGAATAAATGACAAGTGGAGGCCCATCATCATGGCCAACCTGAAAATCAAGAATCTGCAAAAAGGCTTCGAAGGTTTCTCCATCATCAAGGGCATAGACCTTGAGGTGAACGACCGCGAGTTCGTGGTCTTCGTCGGCCCTTCGGGCTGCGGCAAATCCACCCTGCTGCGGCTGATCGCCGGCCTGGAAGACGTCAGCGATGGCACCATCGAACTGGATGGCCGCGACATCACCGAAGTCAGCCCGGCCAAGCGCGACCTGGCGATGGTGTTCCAGACGTACGCCTTGTACCCGCACATGAGCGTGCGCAAGAACATGTCCTTCGCCCTCGATCTGGCCGGCGTACCCAAGGCCGAGGTCGAGAAGAAGGTCAACGAAGCGGCGCGCATCCTCGAACTGGGGCCGATGCTCGAACGCAAGCCCAAACAGCTGTCCGGCGGCCAGCGCCAGCGCGTGGCGATCGGCCGGGCCATCGTGCGCAATCCGAAAATCTTCCTGTTCGACGAGCCGCTGTCCAACCTTGACGCGGCCCTGCGGGTGCAGATGCGCCTGGAACTGGCGCGCCTGCACAAGGAACTGCAAGCGACGATGATCTACGTGACCCATGACCAGGTCGAAGCCATGACCCTGGCCGACAAGGTCGTCGTACTCAACGGCGGGCGCATCGAACAGGTCGGCTCGCCGCTGGAGCTGTACCACCAGCCCGCCAACCTGTTCGTCGCCGGGTTCCTGGGCACGCCGAAGATGGGGTTTCTCAAGGGCAAGGTCACCGGGCTCGACAGTCAGGGTTGTGAAGTGCTGCTCGACGCCGGGACCCGCATCAGCCTGCCGCTGAGCGGCGCCAACCTGAGCGTTGGCGGTGCCGTGACCCTGGGTATCCGCCCGGAACACCTGAACCTGGCCCAGCCGGGCGACTGCACGCTGCGCGTCACCGCCGACGTCAGCGAGCGCCTGGGCAGCGACACCTTCTGCCACGTTGTCACCGCGTCCGGCGAAGCCTTGACCATGCGGGTGCGTGGCGATCTGGCGAGCCGTTTCGGCGAACAACTGGACCTGCACCTGGACGCCGAACACTGCCACTTATTCGATGCCGAGGGCGTCGCGGTTTCCCGCGCGCTGCGCGCTGCCGCCTGATTGACGGGATTTTTGCAATGAAACTCAACCGACAGAACCTGCACAACCTCAACGCCGAGGTCGTCCTGCCCGCCTATAACCTGGGCGACCGTCGCCAAGGCATCGCCCACATCGGCGTCGGCGGTTTCCACCGGGCCCACCAGGCGTACTACACCGATGCGCTGATGAACACCGGCGAAGGCCTCGACTGGGCGATCTGCGGCGTAGGCCTGCGCGCCGAAGACCGCCGCGCCCGGGATGACCTGGCCGGCCAGGATTACCTGTTTACCTTGTATGAACTGGGCGACACCGACGACACCGAAGTCCGCGTGATCGGTGCCATCACCGACATGCTGCTGGCCGAAGACGGCGCCCGGGCGCTGATCGACAAACTGGCCGACCCGCAGATTCGCATCGTCTCGCTGACCATCACCGAGGGTGGCTATTGCATCGACGACAGCAACGGCGAGTTCATGGCCCATCTGCCGCAGATCCAGCACGACCTGAGCCACCCCGACGAACCGAAAACCGTGTTCGGCTTTCTTTGCGCCGCCCTGGCCAAGCGCCGCGCGGCGGGCACCCCGGCGTTCACCCTGATGTCTTGCGACAACCTGCCCCACAACGGCGCCGTCGCGCGCAAGGCACTGCTCGCCTTTGCCGCGTTGCGCGACCCTGGGTTGCAGCAATGGATCGACCAGAATGTGAGTTTTCCCAACGCCATGGTCGATCGCATCACCCCGATGACCAGCAGCGCCCATCGCCTGCAACTGCATGACGAACACGGCGTCGATGACGCCTGGCCGGTGGTCTGCGAACCGTTCGTGCAATGGGTGCTGGAAGACAAGTTCGTCAACGGTCGCCCGGCGTGGGAGAAAGTCGGCGTGCAGTTCACCGACGACGTTTCGCCCTATGAAGAGATGAAGATCAAGCTGCTCAACGGCAGCCACCTCGCCCTGACCTACCTGGGCTTCCTCAAGGGCTATCGTTTCGTCCACGAAACCATGAATGACCCGCTGTTCGTGCGCTACATCCGCGCCTATATGGACTTGGATGTCACGCCGCAACTGGCCCCCGTGCCGGGCATCGACCTGACGGAGTACAAGGACACCCTGGTGGCGCGTTTTTCCAACCAGGCCATCGCCGACCAGTTGGAACGGGTGTGTTCGGACGGGTCATCGAAATTCCCGAAATTCACCGTACCGACGATCAATCGGCTGATTGCCGACGGGGGCGAGACCCGCCGTGCCGCGCTGGTCGTCGCGGCCTGGGCCGTGTACCTGAAGGGCGTGGATGAAAATGGCACGACCTATTCGATCCCCGACCCACGGGCGGCGTTCTGCCAGGCGCTGGTGGCCGACGATGTGCTGGTGACCCAGCGGATGCTGGACGTGGAAGAAATATTTGGCACCGCGATTCCCCGTTCACCCGAATTCGTGGCGGCCTTCGAGTGGTGTTGCAACAGCTTGCGCGAGCATGGGGTGACGAGAACGCTTGAGCGAGTGCTGGCTGACGCAAACTGAGGTTTGGCGCGATCCGCTCTTGTGGAAAGATCGCAGCCTCGCTTCGCTCGCCAGCTCCTACAGGTCAGCTTGCTCCCACTGCCCTGTAGGAGCTGGCGAAGCCTGCGATCTTTTGATTTTTCACTTGGAGTACAAGTGTCTGGGGAAAGATCGCAGCCTCGCTTCGCTCGGCAGCTCCTACAGGGTCCGACAGGAGCAAGTTGCCCCGCCACAACAGATTCTGTGTTTTGTTCTTTTGACCCGAGGATTTCCATGGCAAACCAACAATTGTTCCTGGGTATCGACTGCGGCACCCAAGGCACCAAGGCGCTGATCCTCGATGCGATCAGTGGCGAGGTACTCGGCCAGGGCGCCGCTGGCCACAGCATGATCAGCGGCGCCAACGGTCGTCGTGAACAGGACACCCAGCAGTGGCTCGACGCATTCACCCAGGCGACTCATCAGGCCTTGAATGCCGCCGGGGTCGATGGAAACGCGATCCTTGGCATCGGCGTGTCCGGCCAGCAGCACGGGCTGGTGCTGCTGGATGACCAAGGCGAGGTGCTGCGCCCGGCCAAGTTGTGGTGTGACACCGAGACCACGGCGGAAAACGACCGTCTGTTGGCGCACCTCGGCGGCGAAAGCGGCGCCCTGGAACGCCTCGGGGTGGTCATCGCGCCCGGCTACACAGTGTCCAAACTGCTATGGACCAAAGAGCAGCACCCGCATGTTTTCGAACGTATCGCCAGCGTCCTGTTGCCCCACGACTTCCTCAATTACTGGCTCACCGGCCGTCATTGCAGCGAATACGGCGACGCCTCGGGCACCGGCTATTTCAACGTGCGCACCCGCCAGTGGGACATGGAATTGCTGCGGCATATCGACCCCAGCGGCCGGCTGCAACCGGCGTTGCCCGAACTGATCGAGGCTCACCAGCCCGTCGGCAGAATCCTGCCCGACATCGCGGCGCACCTGGGCCTCAACCCCGAAGCCGTGGTCTCCAGCGGTGGCGGTGACAACATGATGGGCGCCATCGGCACCGGCAACATCCAGCCCGGCGTGATCACCATGAGCCTCGGCTCCTCCGGTACCGTGTATGCCTATGCAGCGGATCCCACCGTCAGCCCGCAGGCATCGGTGGCAACGTTCTGCTCTTCCAGCGGCGGCTGGCTGCCGCTGATCTGCACGATGAACCTGACCAACGCCACCGGGGCCGTGCGCGAGCTGCTCGAACTGGACATCGATAGCTTCAATACCCTGGTGACCCAGGCACCGATCGGCGCCGAGGGCGTCTGCATGCTGCCGTTCCTCAATGGCGAGCGCGTCCCCGCCCTGCCCCATGCCACCGGTAGCCTGCTGGGCCTGACGACCACCAACCTGACGCGGGCCAATCTGTGCCGCGCCGTGATCGAAGGCACCACGTTCGGCCTGCGCTATGGCCTCGACCTGTTGCGCGCCAACGGGCTCAAGGCCGAGAGCATCCGCCTGATCGGCGGTGGCTCGAAGAGCGCGGTCTGGCGGCAGATCGTCGCCGACATCATGGACACCACGGTCATCTGCACCGAGCAGAGCGAAGCGGCGGCCCTGGGCGGCGCGATCCAGGCGGCGTGGTGTCATGGCAATGCACAAGAATCCCTGGCGCAGTTGTGCCAGCGCTGCGTCAAGCTCGATCCGGCCAGCGAAACCCGGCCCGTCACCGAACATGTCACGGCGTCGCAACACGCCTACGAACGTTACCGGCAACACGTCGCAACCCTTTGAGAGCAGGCAATTATGTATTTGGTGTGTGGTGAAGCGCTGTTTGATTTCTTCAGCGCAAACGACGCTGGAGCGCCAGCGTCGCAAGTGAATTACAAGGCGATCGCGGGTGGCTCGCCGTTCAACGTGGCCGTGGGGTTGCGTCGGCTGGGGGTCGAGTCGGCGCTGTTTACCGGGCTTTCCACGGATTATCTGGGTCGCCGCCTGCAGCAAGTGCTGGTCAATGAAGGCGTCAGCACCCGGTTCGCCCACGATTTCGACGCGCCGACGACCTTGGCCATGGTCGCGGTCGGGGCCAATGGCTCGCCGCACTACAGCTTCCGTGGCGAAGGCTGCGCCGACCGGCAGTTGAGCCTGGAACACCTGCCGACGCTGGGTCCGGACGTGCGCGGCTTGCACATCGGCTCGTTTTCCCTGGTGGTGCAACCGGTGGCCGACACGCTGCTGGCGCTGGTGGAACGTGAAAGCGGCAGGCGTCTGATCAGCCTGGACCCCAACGTGCGGCTCAACCCGCAACCGGACATCGAACTGTGGCGCTCGCGGATCGCGACGTTGGTGCAATATGCCGACCTGATCAAAGTCAGCGACGAAGACCTGGGCCTGCTGTATCCCGACCAGGACCCGCACGAGGTGATTAGCGGCTGGCTGGAGCATCGTTGCCAGTTGGTGTTCCTGACCCGTGGCGGCCAGGGCGCGACGGCGTTCAGCCGTCGGCATGGCGTGTGGTCGCTGCCCGCCTGCCCGGTCACCATCGCTGATACGGTGGGCGCAGGGGATACCTTCCAGGCGGCGTTGATCGCCTGGCTCACGGAGCAGCAACTCGATTCAGTGGAAGGAGTGAATTCGCTGGAGCGGGAACACATCGACAGCATGCTGGCGTTCGCCATGGGCGCCGCAGCGCTGACCTGTGGCAGGAACGGACCAGACCTGCCCTATCGTAACCAACTGAGCCAGGCCAAGTGAAACCGGACGCTGGGCTCGAACATCGTCGATCCCGGCGTCAGGTTCATGAAGGAACGTGATTAACGACCGCTCATCCGGTGCTGTTGCTGGAAGTAGTTGCCGCCGCTATTGCCATGGTCGAGCTCGGTACGCAGCTCGGCAATCAGATCGTTGATGGCCCGGCAGCCTGTCAGCTTGGTGGCATCGATATCACTTTTGATCAGCGCTACGCGGTCGGTTTCGTGATCGTCGTAAATCTTGACCGTCATGGAAAGATCCGGGGACAACGTGCATTGGGAGCGCTTGGGCAGCAAGCTGCTTTCAATGATGTTTCGCATTTCGAGGGCAGATAAAAACATGGCAACTCTCTCCTGTTGAGGCAGCCAACTTATGTTCACGACGGCGGTATTTTCGTCCGATTCTTCCCTGCGGACTGGACTACGAATGCCGTGCCGTTCGTTCATCTTGGCGTTGTTGTGTTGTTAAAGCTCGTTATTCGAACTCTCGAATCAACCCGCAAAAAATATGCCCTTATCTCGATACATCGACACTGTTGCAAATCAATTACTTAGGAAAAATATCAAGCGAGACGGTCATGCAATTTGCACGCAAACGGCGTTTTATTCATGCAAAGTGCAACTGTCCCGACCTGCCTGATTGCTCAGATTAGCCACTATTTCGATTGCACACCGGGCATTCGTCGCCTGCTTTAAAAAAATCGTGTGGTGGTGCGCATTCTCTAAGAAACGGCTGCACCGGCGCGCTCCACCACATGGCGCAGCGTGTCGAAATTGATGTTTGCACCCGAGTTGATGCCCACCAGCGTCTGGCCTGACACTGCACTTTGCGCCACGTATTGCTTGATCCCCGCCACCGCCAACGCGCCTGATGGCTCGGTGATCGAGCGGGTGTCGTCATAGATGTCCCTGATCGCCGCGCAGAGCTCGTCATCGCTGACCGTCATGACCTCATCGACACAGAAACGACAGATATCGAAGCCATGTTCGCCGATCTGCGCCACCGCCACGCCATCGGCGAAGGTGCCCACGCTCGGCAGCGTCACCCGCTTACCGGCTGCCATCGCCGTCTGCAGGCAGGCGGAGTGTTCGGACTCGACACCGATAATGCGGATTTCCGGACGCAGGTATTTGATGTACGCCGCCACCCCGGCGATCAGTCCTCCGCCGCCCACCGGCACGAAAACAGCGTCCAACTGGCCTGGGTGCTGGCGCAGGATCTCCATCGCGACGGTTCCCTGGCCGGCGATGACATCCGGATCGTCAAACGGCGAGACGAACTCACGCCCGGTCTGCCGCGCCAGGTCCAACGCAAACGCCAGGGCGAACGGGAAGCTCTCACCTTGCAGCAACGCTTCGGCGCCTCGACTGCGCACGCCCGATACCTTCAGTTGCGGTGTGGTCCGGGGCATGACGATGCTGGCCGAGATGCCCAATTCCCGTGCGGCCAACGCCACACCCTGGGCATGATTGCCCGCCGACGCGGTGATAACGCCTCGGGCACGCTGTTCCGGCGTCAGTTGCACCAGCTTGTTGTAGGCCCCGCGGATCTTGAAGGAAAACGTTGGCTGCAGGTCTTCCCGCTTGAGCAGGATCCGGTTGCCCAAGGCTTGGGACAACGCTGGGGCCGCTTGCAGCGGCGTGGGAATCGCCAGTTCGTAGACCGGAGCGGCGAGTATCTTCTTGACGTAGTGCTCCAGCAGGGTTTGCTCGGCGCGGGTGGGGGTCATAGTGGTCTCCTGGTTCGGATCAGGCCCAGGAGACAGAAAGAAAAAACCCGCCTCTAGGGCGGGTTGGGTGCAGTCGTGAGCTAGCCCGCCAAATAAGGAATGGCGGTAATAATGCTTGGCTGGCTGCGCAGTGCGGTGGAAGTCATGGCTGGAAACTAGCCGCGAGGGGGCAGGCAAGTCAATTGAAATTCCAGCCTCCGCACAT
>NZ_JAOSHO010000410.1 GCF_025917275.1 Pseudomonas agronomica
CCGGCTCGATCTGCGCCCAGTGCGAGGTGTCTTCGCGATGCTGTTGCAGATACGGCAACACCGCCCCCAGCAGCGGTTCCTTGAAGGCTTCCTGAAAGCGGTGGGCCAGGCCCGGGATCAGCTTCAACTGGCTGCCGCGAATATGCGCCGCGAGGTGCACGCCATGCATCACCGGCAACAACGGATCGGCGGTGCCGTGGACGACCAGGGTCGGCACCTGCAGTTGGTTCAGCAACGCCACCCGGCTTGGCTCGGCCATGATCGCCATGATCTGGCGCTTCACACCCTCGGGATTGAAGGCCCGGTCATAGGCGACCGCCGCCTGGTGCAGCAGGACTTGCCGATCATCCACTACCATCGGGCTGCCCAGCGCGGCGAGCAAGTCGGCCTGTTGCTCCAGCGCCACCTCGCGATTCGGTGCGCTGCGCCGCGATAACAATTGCACCAGGGTTTCACTGGGCGCCGGCAAGCCTTCGGCGCCTGAGGTGGTCATGATCAACGTCAGGCTCTCGACCCGCTGGGGCGCCATGGCGGCCATGTGCTGGGCGATCATGCCGCCCATGCTGACGCCCAATACATGGAAGCTTTGCACGTGCAGAGCGTCCATCAAGCCCAGGCCATCGGCGGCCATGTCCGTCAGTGAGTAAGGCGCCGCCACGGGCAGGCCGAGTTTGTAGCGCAGGGCCTCGAACGTCAGGTTGGCGCTGCCGGGCGCCTGGCGCCAGGCGGACAGGCCGACGTCGCGGTTGTCATAGCGGATCACCCGGAAACCTTGTTCGCATAGCGCGACCACCACTTCGTCCGGCCAGTGGATCAATTGCCCGCCCAAGCCCATCACCAGCAACAACGCAGGGTCGGAGGCACGCCCGATGCTCTGGTACGCCAGGCTCACCTGGTCCAGGTCGACCCGTTGGGTCGCGACATTGACATCACAACGAGAAGCCGCCAACGACGGCAAGCCGCACAGCAACGCGGCCAGGAAAATGAATACACGCATGAAGAAACACCAAAACGCAGAACCCCAGTAGAGCGCGAGTCTGATGAAGTTTGTTCAAGCGCGCTGCCACAGTTGCGTGACAGTTTGATGAAGATTGCGTAGGAGCTGCCGAAGGCTGCGATCTTTTGATCCTGATCTGCTGTTTTTTCCCTTAGGACTCAATTGTCTGGGAAAGATCGCAGCCTCGCTTCGCTCGGCAGCTCCTACACAGCTTCTGCGCGGCTCCTATGCAGTTCCTGTGCGCAACTGCCGCGCCGCCGCCACCATGTTCACCAGCGCCGCTTCCGTCTCAGGCCACGCCCGGGTCTTCAGCCCGCAATCGGGGTTGACCCACAACCGCTCGGCGGGGATGCGCTGCACGGCTTTGCGCATCAGCGCCACCATTTCGGCGGTGTCCGGAACCCTCGGCGAGTGGATGTCATAGACGCCCGGGCCGATGTCGTTGGGGTAGTCGAACGCCTCGAATGCATCGAGCAATTCCATGTCCGAACGCGAGGTTTCGACGGTGATGACATCGGCGTCCATCTCGGCGATCGCCTTGATCACATCGTTGAATTCGCTGTAGCACATATGGGTGTGGATCTGGGTTTCATCGCTCACGCCCGACGCACTCAGGCGGAACGCTTCCACGGCCCAATCGAGGTATTCCTGCCATTGCCCGCGCCGCAGCGGCAAGCCTTCGCGAAAGGCCGCTTCGTCGATTTGCACAATAGCGATCCCGGCTTTTTCCAGGTCCAGCACTTCGTCGCGCAGGGCCAGGGCCAACTGTCGGGCCTGGGTCCTGCGTGACACGTCCTCCCGGGGGAACGACCACATCAGCATGGTTACGGGGCCGGTGAGCATGCCTTTCATAGGTTTGTCGGTGAGGTTTTGCGCGTAGCGAATCCAATCGACCGTCATCGCCTCGGGCCGGCTGATGTCGCCAAAGATGATCGCCGGTTTCACACACCGCGAGCCGTAGCTCTGTACCCAGCCGAAACGGGTGAAGGCGTAGCCATCCAGTTGCTCGGCGAAATATTCCACCATGTCGTTGCGCTCGGCTTCACCGTGCACCAGCACGTCCAGGCCCAAGCGCTCCTGGATCTGCACCGCGTGGCGGATCTCGGTGTGCATCGCGTCCTGGTAATCGTTGGCCGACAGCGTGCCTTGCTTGTAGGCCTGGCGAGCCAGACGAATCGCCGGTGTCTGTGGGAAGGAACCAATGGAGGTAGTGGGAAACGCTGGCAGCTTGAGCCGCACACGTTGTTGCTCGATGCGCTTGGCAAACGGCGAGCGCCGTTGGCTGTCCTGTGGCCGGATCGCCGCCAGACGCTCCTGGACGTGGGGTTTATGAATGCGCGCCGAGGCCGCGCGACTGGCCTGTATTTCTCGACTGCGGATCAACGCCTGCTGTACACCAGGCGCCTGCGGATCGTTCAGCGCATCGCGCAGCACCGCCACCTCCCCGCATTTCTGCACGGCGAACGCCAGCCAGCTCTTGAGTTCGGGATCGAGCTTGTCTTCGCGCTCCAGATCCACCGGGCTGTGCAACAGCGAGCAGGATGTGCTGACCCACAGGTTGTCGCCGAAGCGTTCCTCGGCCGGTCGCAGTTGCGCCAGCGCCTGCTCCAGTTCACAGCGCCAGACGTTGCGACCGTTGACCAGGCCCACCGAGAGAATCTTGTAGGTCGGCAGGCGGTCCAGCACCTGGCCCAATTGGTCAGGGGCGCGAACGGCGTCGATGTGCAAGCCGTCCACCGGCAGGCTCACCGCCAGGCCGAGGTTGTCTTGCAGGCCACTGAAGTAGGTCGCCACCAGTTTTTTCAGCGGTGAGTACTGGAGGATGTGATAAGCGCGCTCGAAGGCGCTTTTCCAGGCCAGTGGCAGGTCAAGGGTAAGAATCGGCTCATCGATCTGCACCCACTCCACGCCCTGGGCCTTGAGGCGATTGAGGATCTCACCGTAGACCGGCAGCAGGCGCTCCAGCAGCTCGAGTTTGTCGAAGTCGCCGCCCTTGGCCTTGCCCAGCCACAAGTACGTCAGCGGACCGATGATCACCGGTTTGACCCGATGCCCGAGGGCGTGGGCTTCGTCGACTTCGTCGAACAGCTGCTCCCAGCTCAGGGCGAAGGTCTGGTCGGCGGAAAACTCCGGGACCAGGTAGTGATAGTTGGTGTCGAACCACTTGGTCAGCTCCTGGGCGTACTGCGCCTGACCGTGACCGGCGCCGCAGCAACGGGTCGTGGCGCCACGGGCCATGGCGAACAGGGTGTCGAGCGTCGGCCTGCCCTGGTCATCCAAGGTGCCGTGGAAACGTGGCGGGACGGCGCCCAGCGTCAAGGTATGGCTGAGCACCTGGTCGTACCAGGCGAAATCACCCACCGGCAGCAAGTCGATGCCGGCGTCTTTCTGCAATTGCCAATGCCGGGCCCGGAGTTCACGCCCAACGGCTTGCAACGCCGTCGGGGCCAGATCGCCCTTCCAGTAGGCTTCGAGGGCTTTCTTCAGTTCGCGGTCAGCGCCGATGCGGGGAAAACCGAGGGTATGGGCCAGGGCCATGGTGAATGTCCTTCTGTAAAAGATGGCGCCATTGTCGACAGCCAGCCCCACATGAGACAAACTCAACCTTTTCGTGTTGATCACAAGTTTTATTCATGGAGCCACACCGGTGCTTGAACTCCGTCATCTGAAGACGCTGCATGCCTTGCGCGAAGCCGACAGCCTGGTGGAAGCCGCCGAACGCTTGCACCTGACCCAGTCCGCGCTGTCCCACCAGTTCAAGGAATTGGAAGAACGCCTGGGCATGCAGTTGTTCGTGCGCAAGACCAAACCGGTCCGTTTCACCAGCGCCGGCCTGCGCCTGCTGCAACTGGCCGACGCCACCCTTCCGTTGCTGCGCAGCGCCGAACGAGACATCGCGCGACTGGCGGGCGGCACCGCCGGGCGTCTGCACATGGCGATCGAGTGCCACAGTTGCTTCCAATGGCTGATGCCGACCATCGACCAGTTTCGCGATGCCTGGCCCGAAGTGGAGCTGGACCTGGCCTCGGGCTTCGCCTTCGCCCCGCTGCCGGCCCTGGCCCGTGGCGACCTGGACCTGGTGGTGACGTCCGACCCGCTGGAACTTGCTGGCATCACCTACGTGCCGCTCTTCACCTACGAAGCGATGCTCGCCGTTGCCAACCAGCATCGGCTGGCGGGCAAGCTGTACATCGTGCCCGAAGACTTGATCAGCGAAACCCTCATCACCTATCCGGTGGAACGCGATCGCCTGGACATCTTCACCCGCTTCCTGGAACCGGCCGACATCGAACCGGCCCAGGTCCGCACGTCCGAGCTGACGGTGATGATGATGCAACTGGTCGCCAGCGGCCGGGGCGTCTGCGGCATGCCGCATTGGGCGCTGCATGAATACAGCTCGCGGGGCTACGTGAAGGCCAAGCGGCTGGGGGAAAAAGGCTTGTTCGCCACGCTCTACGCGGCGGTGCGCACCGACATGCTCGACGCACCGTATATGCGCGACTTCCTGCTGACGGCGAAGGACACATCGTTTTCCACCCTCGACGGTGTCAGCGCGGTGCGCTGACTGCCTTTGTGCTCAATGCTGTTGTGGCGAGGGAGCTTGCT
>NZ_JAOSHO010000411.1 GCF_025917275.1 Pseudomonas agronomica
CGCTGCTTCAAGCGTTCCTCACCGGTGTTGTCCATGGCACTGGTGGGCTCGTCCAACAACAGGATGGGCGGATTGAGGAGCAACGCGCGAGCCAGGGCGACGTTCTGCCGCTGCCCGCCAGACAGATTCTGCCCGCGCTCGCCGACTTGCAGTTCATAGCCTTGCGGATGCAGGCGGGCAAATTCATGCACGCCCGCGAGTTCTGCAGCCTGGAGCACCAGCTCGTCTTCGACGTAACGGGCGCCCGAGGTCAGGTTGTCGCGCAGGGTGCCGGCCAACAGCTGGATGTCCTGGGGCACGTAGCCAATGTTGTAGCGCAGCTCGCTGACGTCGATCTGGCGAATGTCCACACCATCCACCAGCAATGCGCCGTCGTCCGGTTGGTACAGGCCCACCAGCAACTTGGCCAGGGAGCTCTTGCCCGAGCCGCTGCGGCCGATGATGCCGATCTTCTCGCCGGGCTTGATCACCAGGTTGATGTTCTTCAACGCGGCGTTCTGCTGGTTCGGGTAGGTGAAGTTCAGCTGGCGGCACTCGATCGCCCCCTGCAACACCTTGCGGCTCAGCGGACGCTCTTCGAAATTGCGCTCCTGTGGCAACTCCATCATCTGGTCGACGGACGTCATCGTCACCCGCGCCTGCTGGTAGCGGGTCAGCAAACCCGAGAGCGACGCCAGCGGGCTGAGGGCGCGGCCGCTGAGCATGTAGCAGGCAACCAGCCCGCCCATGCTGAGGTTGCCGGCGATGATCTGGTAGACGCCGAAGACAATCATGACCACACCGGCCAGTTGCTGGATCAGCAACGTGATGTTCATCGCCAGGCCGGACAACATCTTCACCCGCAGCTCAAGGCGACTGAGGGTGCCGATGGTCTGTTCCCATTGGTACTGGCGCTCGCTCTCGGCGTTGTTGACCTTCACCGCGTCCAGGCCGGCCAGGGTTTCGATCAGGCTGGACTGGCGCTCGGCGCCCAGGGCCATGGTTCGCTCCATGGTCGCCACCAACGGCTTCTGCAGCGCATAGCCGATCAACAGCGCAAGCGGAAACGCCACCACCGGAATCCACACCAGATGCCCACCGAGGATGGCAATGACCATGAAGATCAGCAGCGTGAACGGCAAATCGATCAGGCTGGTCAGGGTCAGCGAGGCCAGGAAGTCCCGCAGGCTTTGAAACTCATGGATGTTCTGGGCGAAGCTGCCCACCCGCGCCGGACGGTATTTCATCGCCATGCCGACGATGCGCTCGAACAGCGTCGCCGAGATGATCAGGTCGGTTTTCTTGCCGGCCAGGTCCAGGCACAGGCTGCGCAGCATTTTCAGGATCAGGTCGAACACGTAGGCGCCGGTGATGCCGACGGCCAAGACCCACAGGGTCGATTCGGCCTGGTTCGGCACCACGCGGTCGTAGACGTTCATCACGAACAGCGGCGCGGCCATGGCGATGATGTTGATCAACAGGCTGGCGGCGATGGCGTCGGCGTACAGCCAACGGGACCGCTTGAGGGTGTCGCGAAACCACGAACGCGCCCGGGGAATGAGCGTGCCGTGATTAACGTCAAATTTATGCTGCGGCTGGGCGAAGAACACCTTGCCGCTGTAGTCATCGGCGAGCAGTTCACGGCTGACGGTGACTTCACCGCCATCGCTTTCGCTGAGCAGCAACCGCGCCTGGTCGTCCCCGGCCCAGCCCAGCAGGACGGCACTGCGGCCTTCTTTAAGTAGCAGCAGCGCCGGCATGGCGATGGTGGGAATTTGCTCGAGCTTGCGTTGCAGCACCCGACCTTGCAGACCGGCACGGGCCGCCGCACGCGACAATAATTCGACGCTCAGCCGTTGCTTGGGCAACGGCAGGCCGGTGGTGAGCATCGCCGCGCTGGCAGGTTTCTGATGCAGCATGCAGAGCGCCAGCAAACCGTCCAACAGCGGGTCGTCGTGCAGCGTGCGCGGGTCATGGACTAGTTCGACTGGACTGACTTCTGATTCCACGCTCGGCACTCTGACTGATTGAAACGGGTTGGAGGACTCAATTCATCCCAGGCAACTGGACCTTGGGTTTCACGTCGTTCTGCACAACCGATGCCAACGGCGCGACCACGCCCTGGCTTTTCAGCAACTGGCCCATGGTCGCCTTGATGCGGTACTGGGTGAACAACTGCACATTCTTGATCTCCGCCAGGCGACGGGAAGCGCTGAACAGCTCGTTTTCGCTGTCGAGCAAATCGAGCAGGGTGCGCTCACCCAGGCTGAACTGACGCTGGTAGGCGGTGCGCACGCTGTTGCTGCGATCCACGTATTGCTGGGCAACCGGCACTTGGGCGTTGGCGTTGTTCAAGGCGTTCCAGGCCAGGCCCAGCTCTTCATTCAACTGGCGCAACGCATTGTTGCGGATATCCAGCGCCTGGTTGGACAGGTAGGACTTGGACTCCAGGTCGGCCTTGTTACTGCCACCGGAGTAGAGGTTGAAGCGCATGCGCAACATGGCCTGCCACTCGTTGTTGTGGCCGTTCTGACCGTCCAGGTCGTTGTCGGCGGTGCGGCCCAGCTCAGCGTCGAAGCGTGGGTAGAAGCTCGACTTGGCAGCTTCGTACTGTTTCTCGGCAGCGGCGATGTCGGCTTCGGCCGAACGCAGTACCGGGCTGTTTTCCAGCATCTGGGCACGGGCTTCGGTCAGGTTGGCCGGCAGTAGCGCCATAAAGTCGGCGGGACGATCCAATTGGTCGGGCACTTGGCCGACGGTGCTGAGGTAGTTGGTCTCGGCATCGGCCAGGTTGGTCTGCTCGGTGATCAGGTTGTTGCGGGCCTGGGCCATGCGCGCTTCGGCCTGGTCCAGGTCGGCGCCGCTGCCCACGCCACGGGAGGTACGCAGCTTGATCTGGTCGAAAATGCGCTCGTGGCTCTTGAGGTTTTCCTCGGCCAGGCGCACGAACTCGCGACGGGTCAGCACGTCCAGGTAGACCTGGGCCACGGTCAGCCCAGTGCGCTCGGACGCGTCCAGCAAGGAATAGGCACGGGAATTCACGTTGGCTTGTTGACGCCCTACTTCGCTGGACGTCGCAAAACCGTCAAAAACCATTTGCGACAGACGCAGGCTCGACTCGCTGCGGTTCAAGGTTTCCCAATGGTTATTGCTGCCCGAACGGGTCGTCACACTGTCGGTGCCTTCACGGCCATAACCGGCTGCAAGGTCCACTCTAGGCAGGTAGCCGCCTTTGGCCGCCTTGAGCTGATAGTCCGCCGCCAGGCGACTGTTCACACCGGCCTGGATTTCTGGATGGACGTCCAATGCCTGTTGCATGGCCTGCGGCAAGGTTTGTGCTTGTACGAAGCTGGCGGCGAGGGCGAAAGGTAAAGCCTTGAGCAGGTGCGAACGCATGGTTGGTTTATTCCCGAAACTCTTGTCTTGAATCACAGCGAAACGTGGCGCTGCATCGGATGATGGCAACCGGAATGACCGTATGTCGGAAAGTTCAAAACAGGAGCTGGAACACGCACTGAAAGAACAGGTCGCCGCTTAAATATCAATGTGACATTACGGAAGCGATTGTTTAGGATGGCCGGCAGAAGGTCAATAGTTTGGCAGAAACAAAATACGCCGGAAAATACAGTCAAAACATTGTCACGTTAAAGCGTCAAAACATTTCCCCTTAGTGAGCATGAACGTCCAGACCGCTATGGCCATCGAGGCTGTCGGGTCCATGGAAGTCTACTGAACGTGGTACCCGGAGAGTCTTCAATGAGCAGTGTTATTGCCGTTGTCAAAAGCATTGTTGGTCAGGTTTTCGCCGTATCCCCCGAAGGTATTCGGCGCGTACTCATTGAGGGCGATCGCCTGAATGTGGGCGACCAGTTGGACACAGGCCCTGCCGGCGCCGTCACATTGGAGCTGGCCGATGGCCGCACGCTGGACCTGGGTCGCGACACTCAGTGGAGCGCCAGCGCTCCGGACTCTTCCACCGACCTCGAACAGGCCACAGCCCAAGCCGCGCCGTCTGTAGATGAGCTGCAGCAAGCCATCGCCGCCGGCGTCGACCCGACGACCGCCCTGGAAGCCACCGCCGCAGGCCCAACCGCCGCGGGTACAGGTGGCGCCGCCGGTGGCGGCCACAGCTTCGTCGTGCTGGACGCCACGGCCGGCAGCGTCGATCCGACGATCGGCTTCCCGACCGCAGGGCTCGCTGCAGCCGCTGCTGCCACTAACAACACCTTGGGCGGCAATACCACAGCCAATACAACCGCCAACGCGGTATTCAATGCGACGATGACCCTGAACGCCACGCCGACCATCACCGAAGCCGGTGGCGTGCTGGTCTACACCGCAACCGTTACCCAGGCGCCGCTGACCGACTTGACCGTGACCTTGTCCAACGGCGCGGTCATCGTGATCCAGGCCGGACAAACGACCGGTAGCGTCAACGTACCGCTCGCGCCGAACGACACCGTCTACAACGACCCAAGCCAGATCAGCGTGACTGTGACGGGCACCACCGGCGGCAGCGGCATCGCCGTGACCGTGCCAACCACACCGGCAGTGACCCAGATCACCGACACCATCGACACCACCACCGTTACTCTGAGCGCGAACAACACGATT
>NZ_JAOSHO010000412.1 GCF_025917275.1 Pseudomonas agronomica
AGCTCTCTCAGCGGCTCAGATACATTCGCGTCGTCAGTAAATACACCGGCAACCCCGACACCACTATCAACAGCGCCGCATACGGCGCTGCCGCCGCGAATTCCACATTCGACGTATGTGCCCACACCGCTGTCGCCAACGTATTGAGCCCGGTCGGGCTCAGCAACAGCGTGGCGGTCAATTCCTTCATCGCATCCAGGAACACCAACGCGAACGCCGCGCCCAGCGCCGGGAAGATGATCGGCAGGGTCACGCGGCCAAACGCGCTGAACGACGACGCTCCCAGCGTGCGCGCCGCTTCTTCCAGCTGCGGCGCGGCCTTGTTCAGCGCGGTACGTACCGGGGCCTGGGCCAGTGGCAGGAACAGCAGTGCATAGGCAATCAACAGCAGGCCTGAAGTCTGGTACAGCGCCGGCACGTAGTGCAGGGCGAAATACACCAGGCTCAGGGCGATCACCAATCCGGGCAGCGCATGCAGCAGGTAAGGCAGGCGTTCGGCCCATATCGCCAGCCGCCCCTTGTGGCGCACTACCAGCAGACCGACCGGCACGGCCAGCACAAGGCAGAGCGCGGCGCCGCCCAGCGAAAGTGCCAGGGACGACAGTAACGCTTCGCCAATTTCGCTCGCAGGAAACGCGGCGGACGTGCCCACTGCCAGCCAATACGCCAACATCCCCAGCGGAATTCCGCTGCCGATGACCGCAAGGGCCAGGCAATACAGTTGCCCAAGAAGCGTCCATGGACCGAGCCGTATCTGTCCGGCCTGGCGCGCCGCGCCTTGGCCGGTGCGCACATGGCGGCCCTTGCCGCGTACTCGAAGTTCCAGCCACAACAGTGCCATGCACAGCACCAGCAACACCGCTGAGAGCATGGCGGCATTGGCGTTGCTGAATTCCAGTTCGAATTGTTGATAAATGGCTGTGGTAAACGTCTGCAGGCCGATGATCGACAGCGCACCGAACTCCACCAGCATGTGCAGGGCAATCAGCAGGGAGCCGGCCAGCAGTGAAGGCCAGAGCAAGGGCAGGGTGACGCGAAAAAACACGCCCCAGCGGTTGTGGCCCAGGGTGCGGGCGGACTCTTCAAGGGACGGGTCGAGGTTGCGCAGCGTTGCCGCCACGGGGAGAAAGATCAACGGATATTTGGACAGCGTCATCACCAGGATTGCCCCGCCCAACCCTTCGAACTGAGCGCCCAGGGAAACCCAGGTGAAGCTGCTGACAAACGCCGGCACCGCGAACGGCAGGCACAGGATAACGCCCCAGACGCGCCGCCCCGGCAGATTGCTGCGCTCCAGCAGCCAGGCCAGGGACAGACCGATGATGCCGCAGGCCAACGTGACGCCGATCATCAGCATCAGCGTGTTGCGCAGCAAGCCGAATACATAAGGCCGCCACAACAAATGCAATGCCTCTGCCCAGCCGGCCTGCCATGCCTTTGTAACCACGTAGGCCAATGGCAGCAGGCTCAGCAGGACAAGCAGCAGCACTGGCAGCAGCAACCCGATCGAAGGGCGCTTGCGCCGGGGAGCGTAAGCCCCGGCTGCGGGAGAGGCACTTGGCGACGGCGTCATCAGTTCAGGCCGACTTCACGTTCCAGTTCCAAGGCTTCTTCGGCATTGCCGAGGTCGGCCGGGGTGACTTTCGGTGGCTCCAGCTCATTGAACGGCTTGAGGCCGCGATCCGATGTCATGCCCTTGTGCAGCGGGTATTCGGCGGACGTCTGGGTAATCACCCGCTGGCCTTCTTCGCTGGCCATGTAGGCCAGCAACTGTTGGGCTTCCTTGGGGTGTTTGCTGGATTTCAGTGCGGCGGCGCTGGAGACGGTGACCAGGCCACCGGCATCGCCGCCGGTGAAGTAATGCAGTTTGGAATCGAGCTGTCCCTTTTCCCGCTGCAGGGCGAACCAGTAGTAATTGTTCACCAGGACCGTCGCCACTTCGCCGTTCTCCACGGCTTTGAGGGCGACCATGTTGTTGCTGTAGACCTTGCCGAAGGCGCGTAGCCCGGTGAGCCATTCTTCGGCGGCTTCCCTGCCGTGCAATTTGATGATCGCTACCGCTTGCTCCTGGAACGCGCCGCTGGTCGGTACGAAGCCGACCTTGCCTTGCCATTGTGGCTGGGCGAAATCGAGGACGGCTTTCGGCAGGTCCTTTTCATCGACCAGCTTGGGGTTGTAGGCGACCACACGAACGCGAGCGGTCACACCCATCCAGGTGCCGTTGTTGGCGACGTAGTCTTTGGGAAGCACATTGAGGATTGCATCATCGATCTTTGCCAGCAGGCCTTGTTCGCCGAGCTTGTTCAGCGGCGGCGACTCTTCGGTGTAGATCACATCGGCGGGGGAGCGGTCGCCTTCTTCGACGACTTGGCTGGCGAGCTGGTTGCTGCTGCCCTTGCGCACGTTGACGTGAATGCCGGTCTTGGCTTCGAATGCCTTGGCGAGTTCGTCGCCGACTTCTTTGTGTTGGCCGTTATAAAGGGTCAGTTCCACCTTGTCGGCGGCTTGGGTGAGGGGCGTTGCGAGGGTCAGGCCGAGCAGGGTGAAGGTCAGGGCGCGGCGCAGGGTGGTTCGAAACATCATTCGCGGGGTTCCTCACTGTCGTGTAGCAAAAACTTGTAACAATGATAAACGATATTGTTTCTCATGTGCGTTGCCACAGAGGGGATTTCCGGATCCCGGAAACGCAAAAACCCGCTTTCGCGGGTTTCTGTGAGGTTCAAGGTGTATAACCTTGAAGCTTGAATTGGTGCCCAGAAGAAGACTCGAACTTCCACGACCTTGCGGTCACCAGCACCTGAAGCTGGCGTGTCTACCAATTTCACCATCTGGGCAATATCGGCAACGTGTCTACGTCGTCGATGGCGCGCACTATACGGAGCGTGTTTTTAACTGTAAACCCCTGGGCGCAAAAAAAACGCTAAATTTCACGAGCGGTGCAATCAGGGGCTTCAAAGGCGTGTCGAAAGACTTTAGAAAAGGCATCTGATGCTTGAAATTTCCCGTTTCATTACGCCTATGCCAAACTAACCCGCATATAGACAAGGTGAAAACTCTCTAATGGCCGATTGGCAGTCCCTCGATCCCGAGGCCGCTCGTGAAGCGGAAAAATATGAAAACCCTATTCCTAGCCGCGAACTGATCCTGGCGCATCTCGCCGATCGGGGTTCGCCTGCTAGCCGTGAGCAGTTGGTCGAAGAGTTCGGCCTGACCACCGAGGACCAGCTCGAAGCCCTGCGCCGCCGCTTGCGTGCCATGGAGCGCGATGCTCAACTGATCTACACCCGGCGTGGCACCTATGCCCCGGTCGACAAGCTCGACCTGATCCTGGGCCGCATCGCCGGCCACCGCGACGGCTTCGGTTTCCTGATTCCGGACGATGGCAGCGACGATCTGTTCATGAGCCCGGCGCAGATGCGCCTGGTGTTCGACGGCGACCGTGCGCTGGCCCGGGTTTCCGGCCTGGACCGACGCGGACGCCGCGAAGGCGTGATCGTCGAAGTGGTCTCCCGTGCCCACGAAACCATCGTCGGGCGTTATTTCGAGGAAGGTGGCATCGGCTTCGTCGTGGCCGACAACCCGAAGATCCAGCAAGAAGTGCTGGTCACGCCAGGCCGTAATGCCAACGCGCAGATCGGTCAGTTCGTCGAGGTGAAGATCACCCACTGGCCAACCCCGCGCTTCCAGCCGCAAGGCGATGTGGTGGAAGTGGTCGGCAACTACATGGCGCCGGGCATGGAAATCGACGTTGCCCTGCGCACCTACGACATTCCCCACGTCTGGCCTGAAGCGGTCTTGAAAGAAGCCGCCAAGCTCAAGCCGGAAGTCGAAGAGAAAGACAAAGAGAAGCGCATCGACCTGCGCCACCTGCCGTTCGTCACCATCGACGGTGAAGACGCCCGTGACTTCGACGACGCGGTCTACTGCGAAGCCCGGCCCGGCAAGTTGCGCCTGTTCTCGGGCGGCTGGAAGTTGTACGTGGCGATTGCCGACGTTTCCAGTTATGTGAAGCTCGGTTCGGCGCTGGATGCCGAAGCCCAGGTTCGCGGCAACTCGGTGTACTTCCCCGAGCGCGTCGTGCCGATGTTGCCTGAGCAACTGTCCAACGGCCTGTGCTCGCTCAACCCCCATGTCGACCGCCTGGCCATGGTTTGCGAGATGACCATCTCCAAGGCCGGCGAGATGACTGACTACTGCTTCTATGAAGCCGTGATCCACTCTCACGCCCGCCTGACCTACAACAAGGTCAGCGCGATGCTGGAAACGCCAAAGCTGGCCGAGTCGCGCAAGCTGCGTGGCGAGTACACCGATGTCGTGCCGCACCTCAAACAGCTCTACTCGCTGTACAAGGTTCTGCTTGCGGCGCGCCACGTGCGCGGCGCGATCGATTTCGAAACCCAGGAAACCCGGATCATCTTCGGCACCGAGCGCAAGATCGCCGAAATCCGGCCGACCGTGCGCAACGATGCCCACAAGCTGATCGAGGAATGCATGCTGGCGGCCAACGTTGCCACGGCGGAATTCCTCAAGAAGCATGAGATCCCTGCGTTGTACCGGGTTCACGACGGTCCGCCGCCAGAGCGCCTGG
>NZ_JAOSHO010000413.1 GCF_025917275.1 Pseudomonas agronomica
GAGGGAGGCTCTTGTAACCTTGGTTTGGATTTCCCCATGAGTTCTGTTGCTGTGTTCAGCAAGGCCTCGCCGTTCGATGCATTGCAGCGCTGGCTACCAAAACTGGTGCTGGCGCCGAGCATGTTCATCGTCCTGGTGGGCTTCTATGGCTACATCCTGTGGACGTTCGTCCTGTCGTTCACGACGTCGACTTTCCTGCCCACCTACAAATGGGCGGGCTTGGCGCAATACGCACGGCTGTGGGACAACGACCGCTGGTGGGTAGCCAGCAAGAACCTCGCGGTGTTCGGTGGCATGTTCATCGGCATTACCCTGGTGATCGGGGTGCTGCTGGCGGTGTTCCTCGACCAGCGTATTCGTCGTGAAGGTTTCATCCGCACCATTTACCTGTACCCGATGGCGCTCTCGATGATCGTCACTGGTACCGCCTGGAAATGGCTGCTCAACCCGGGCATGGGCCTGGACAAATTGTTGCGTGACTGGGGTTGGGAAGGCTTCCGCCTGGATTGGCTGATCGATCCTGACCGCGTGGTGTATTGCCTGGTGATCGCTGCCGTATGGCAGGCCTCGGGTTTCATCATGGCGATGTTCCTGGCCGGCCTGCGTGGCGTGGACCAGTCGATCATCCGCGCTGCGCAGATCGATGGCGCGAGCATGCCGCGCATCTACTGGAAAGTGGTGCTGCCGAGCTTGCGGCCGGTGTTCTTCAGTGCCGTGATGATTCTGGCGCACATTGCGATCAAGAGCTTCGACCTGGTGGCGGCCATGACCGCCGGTGGCCCGGGTTATTCCTCCGACCTGCCGGCCATGTTCATGTACTCCTTCACCTTCAGTCGCGGCCAGATGGGCATGGGCTCGGCCAGTGCAATCCTGATGCTCGGTGCGATCCTCGCGATCATCGTGCCTTACCTGTATTCCGAGCTGAGGGCCAAGCGTCATGACTAGTCTCGCTGCGAAACCTTCCATCAGCCTGAGCCGCATCGCGATCTACGCGGTGCTGATTCTCGCGGTACTGCTTTACCTGGTGCCGCTGGTGGTCATGCTGTTGACCAGCTTCAAGACGCCGGAAGACATCAGCACCGGTAACCTGCTGAGCTGGCCGACCGTGGTCAGCGGCATCGGCTGGGTCAAGGCCTGGGCCACGGTCAACGGCTATTTCTGGAACTCGATCAAGATCACCGTACCGGCCGTGCTGATTTCCACCGCCATCGGCGCGTTGAACGGTTATGTGTTGTCGATGTGGCGCTTCCGTGGGTCGCAGTTGTTCTTCGGCCTGCTGCTGTTCGGTTGCTTCCTGCCGTTCCAGACCGTGCTGCTGCCGGCCTCGTTCACCCTCGGCAAGATGGGCCTGGCCAGCACCACCACCGGCCTGGTGTTTGTCCACGTCGTCTACGGGCTGGCGTTCACCACGCTGTTCTTCCGCAACTACTACGTGAGCATCCCCGATGCGCTGGTGAAGGCTGCGCGCCTGGACGGTGCCGGGTTCTTCACGATCTTCCGCCGCATCATCCTGCCGATGTCGACGCCGATCATCATGGTCTGCCTGATCTGGCAGTTCACCCAGATCTGGAACGACTTCCTGTTCGGCGTGGTGTTCTCCAGCGGTGACTCCCAGCCCATCACGGTGGCGCTGAACAATCTGGTCAACACCAGCACCGGGGCCAAGGAATATAACGTGGACATGGCGGCGGCGATGATCGCCGGGCTGCCGACCCTGCTGGTCTATGTGATCGCAGGCAAGTATTTCGTGCGCGGCCTTACGGCTGGCGCGGTCAAGGGGTAATCATGGCTACGCTTGAACTTCGCAATGTAAACAAGACCTACGGCGCGGGCCTGCCCGACACCTTGAAAGACATCCAGTTGTCGATCAAGGAAGGCGAATTCCTGATCCTGGTCGGCCCTTCGGGTTGCGGCAAGTCGACCCTGATGAACTGCATCGCCGGCCTCGAGACCATCACCGGCGGCGCGATCATGATCGGCGACCAGGACGTCAGCGGCATGAGCCCGAAGGATCGCGACATCGCCATGGTGTTCCAGTCCTACGCGCTGTACCCGACCATGAGCGTGCGCGAGAACATCGAGTTCGGCCTGAAAATTCGCAAGATGAAACAGTCGGACATCAACGAAGAAGTGGCGCGGGTTGCCAAGTTGCTGCAGATCGAACACCTGCTCAACCGCAAGCCCGGCCAGCTCTCCGGTGGCCAGCAGCAGCGTGTTGCGATGGGCCGGGCGCTGGCGCGGCGGCCGAAGATCTACCTGTTCGACGAGCCGCTGTCCAACCTCGACGCCAAGCTGCGGGTCGAGATGCGCACCGAAATGAAACTGATGCACCAGCGCCTGAAGACCACCACGGTCTACGTGACCCACGACCAGATCGAAGCGATGACCCTGGGCGACAAAGTGGCGGTGATGAAGGACGGGATCATCCAGCAGTTCGGCACGCCGAAGGACATCTACAACAACCCGGCCAACCTGTTCGTCGCGAGCTTCATTGGTTCGCCGCCGATGAACTTCATCCCGCTGCGCCTGCAACGCAAGGACGGTCGCCTGCTGGCCTTGCTCGACAGCGGCCAGGCCCGTTGCGAGTTGCCGCTGGGCATGCAGGACGCCGGGCTGGAAGATCGTGAAGTGATCCTTGGCCTGCGCCCGGAGCAGATCGTCCTGGCCGGCAACGAGCCGAACGGTTTGCCGACCATTCGCGCCGAAGTCCAGGTCACCGAACCTACCGGTCCGGACACCCTGGTGTTCGTCAATCTCAACGACACCAAGGTCTGCTGCCGACTGGCGCCGGACGTGGCGCCGCAGCCGGGGGAGACCCTGACGTTGCAATTCGATCCCGCGAAAGTGTTGCTGTTCGACGCCAAGTCCGGCGAACGCCTGGGCGTGGCGGCGCAGCCGCAGGCTGAAGACCGGCCTGCCAATGTGGCGCAGTTCAAGGGCCGATGACGAACATATGTGGGAGCGAGCTTGCTCGCGATAGCGGTGTGTCATTCACTTCAGCCGCAACTGATGTACCGCCATCGCGAGCAAGCTCGCTCCCACAGAAAAAGGAGTATGCGGTGAGTGGGGGACCATCCATCGCAATCGTTGTAAACCGCGTTAGATAAAAACAGTTAATAACAATAAAGACGAGGATGTAGGGATGAAGAAGAAGAACAATGCCCAGCTTATCTGCCAGTTGTCAGCCGTTGCGGCGATGATGCTGGCCGGTAGCGCTCATGCTGCCGACGCGTTCAGCGCCGATTCGCAGTGGATGACGGGCGACTGGGGCGGTGAACGAACCAAACTGATCGAGCAGGGTATCGACATCAAGGCCGACTACGTCGGCGAGGTGGGCGGCAACCTGCACGGTGGCTACAACAACGACAAGACTGCACGTTACGCCGACCAGTTCGGTCTGGGCGTGGCGCTGGACCTGGAAAAGCTGTGGGGCTGGGATAACACCCAGGCCAAGATCCAGCTGACCAACCGTAACGGTCAAAACATCTCCAACGACCGTGTCGGCGATCCACGCGCGGGTACCTTGAGTTCTTCCCAGGAAGTCTACGGCCGTGGCCACATGGTTCGTTTGACCCAGTTGTGGATCAAGCACCAGTTCCTCGATGGCAAGCTGGACGTCAAGGCCGGTTACTTCGGTGAAGGCGAAGACTTCAACACCTTCCCTTGCGAGTTCCAGAACCTGGCGTTCTGCGGCTCCCAGGTGGGTAACTGGGCAACCGGCATCTGGTACAACTGGCCAGTCAGCCAGGCCGCGATCCGCGTGAAGTACAACATCACGCCTGAGTTCTACGCGCAAATCGGTGCGTACAACCAGAACCCATCGCAGCTGGAACACGGCAACGGCTTCAAGCTCAGCGGCAGCGGCACCAAAGGTACCGTCATTCCTGTCGAACTGGTCTGGTCGCCGAAGGTCAACAACCTGCCGGGCGAATACCGCGTCGGTTACTACAAGAGCACGGCTGACGCCAACGACGTCCGTGAGGACGAAGACGGCAATGATGCCGCCACCACCGGCAACGCCTACCGCAGCCATGACAGCAAGCACGGCTACTGGTTCGTGGCGCAACAGCAACTCACCACTCACAACGGCGACGCTTCCCGCGGCCTGAACATCGCGGCCAACGCGACCTTCCACGACAAGGACACCAACGTCGTCGACAACTACCAGTCGTTGATGTTCGTGTACAAAGGGCCGTTCGACGCACGTCCGAAGGATGACATCGGAATCGGTTTCTCCCGTATCCATGTCAACGAAGACGTGAAGAAAAACGCCGACCTGACCAACATCGCCAACGGTGTCACCGACTACAACGATCCACTGTTCGCGCCACTGCGTAGCACTGAGTACAACTACGAGCTCAACTACGGCGTGCACGTGACCAACTGGCTGACCGTGCGTCCGAACCTGCAATACATCACCCACCCGGGCGGTGTTGACGAGGTCGACAACGCCTTGGTGGCCGGTCTGAAAATTCAGTCGGTGTTCTAACGCTGTTGCGATAAGCTCCTCTCTATGTGCGCATATTTGCGGACGGCCAAGGCTGTCCGCTTTTTTTTGTGAGATGGCTGGCACTGAATC
>NZ_JAOSHO010000414.1 GCF_025917275.1 Pseudomonas agronomica
CTTTGAAAGCAGCTTCTGTGAGGAACTCCGGCCATCCTGGCGCGGCGGCTCAAAAAGCCCCCCTGCGCGCATGAATGCCGTGAGTTTCTGGATGAGCGTCCCGGACACCCATTTGGGACCACTGATGAGGGTAATAACTGTGCTTGAAGCCTACCGCAAACATATCGAAGAGCGCGCAGCACTGGGTATCGTTCCCCAGCCGCTTAACGCCGAACAAACCGCAGGCCTGATCGAGCTGCTGAAGAATCCTCCGGCTGGCGAAGAAGCTTTCCTCGTTGACCTGATCACCAATCGCGTTCCGCCTGGAGTCGACGAAGCCGCCTACGTCAAGGCCGGCTTCCTGTCCGCCCTGGCCAAGGGCCAGGCCCAATCCCCTCTGCTGGACAAGAAGCGCGCCGTCGAACTGCTCGGCACCATGCAGGGCGGCTACAACATCGTGACCCTGGTCGAGCTGCTGGACGACGCCGAGCTGGCGCCAGTCGCCGCCGAAGAACTCAAGCACACCCTGCTGATGTTCGATGCCTTCCACGACGTGGCTGAAAAAGCCAAGAACGGTAACGTCCACGCCAAGGCCGTGCTGCAATCCTGGGCTGACGGCGAGTGGTTCAAGAAGCGCCCGGTGCTGGCCGACAAGATCAGCCTGCGCGTGTTCAAGGTCACCGGCGAAACCAACACCGACGACCTGTCCCCTGCCCCGGATGCCTGGTCGCGTCCTGACATCCCGCTGCACGCCCTCGCCATGCTGAAAATGGCCCGTGACGGCATCGTTCCGGACGAGCAAGGCAAGACCGGCCCGATGAAGCAGATCGAAGAAATGCGCGGCCAAGGCTTCCCGATCGCCTACGTCGGTGACGTGGTCGGTACCGGTTCCTCGCGTAAATCGGCCACCAACTCGGTGCTGTGGTTCTTCGGCGACGATATCCCGTACGTGCCGAACAAGCGCGCTGGCGGTTTCTGCTTCGGCAGCAAGATCGCCCCGATCTTCTACAACACCATGGAAGATGCCGGCGCACTGCCGATCGAGTTCGACGTGTCGAACATGAACATGGGCGACGTGATCGACCTGTACCCGCACGCAGGCAAGGTCTGCAAGCACGGTACCGACGAAGTCATCACCACCTTCGAAATGAAGACCCCGGTGCTGTTGGACGAAGTCCGCGCTGGCGGCCGTATTCCGCTGATCATCGGCCGTGGCCTGACCGAGAAGGCTCGCGCCGAGCTGGGCCTGCCACCGTTCGACCTGTTCAAGAAGCCTGAAGCGCCAGCCGAAAGCACCAAGGGTTTCACCCTGGCGCAGAAAATGGTCGGCAAGGCTTGCGGCCTGGCAGAAGGCCAAGGCGTTCGTCCTGGCACCTACTGCGAACCGAAAATGACCACCGTAGGCTCCCAGGACACCACCGGTCCAATGACCCGTGACGAACTGAAAGACCTGGCGTGCCTGGGCTTCTCGGCTGACCTGGTGATGCAGTCCTTCTGCCACACCGCGGCCTATCCGAAGCCGATCGACGTGACCACCCACCACACCCTGCCTGACTTCATCATGACCCGCGGCGGCGTTTCCCTGCGTCCGGGCGACGGCATCATCCACTCGTGGCTGAACCGCATGCTGCTGCCAGACACCGTGGGTACCGGTGGTGACTCGCACACCCGTTTCCCGATGGGCATCTCGTTCCCGGCCGGTTCCGGCCTGGTCGCGTTCGCCGCTGCCACCGGCGTCATGCCGCTGGACATGCCGGAATCGATCCTGGTGCGCTTCAAAGGCAAGATGAAACCTGGCATCACCCTGCGTGACCTGGTTCATGCCATTCCGTACTTCGCGATCCAGAACGGTCTGCTGACCGTCGAGAAGAAAGGCAAGAAGAACGCCTTCTCCGGCCGCATCCTGGAAATCGAAGGCCTGGAAGGCTTGACCCTGGAACAGGCGTTCGAACTGTCCGACGCCTCGGCCGAACGTTCGGCTGCCGGTTGCACCATCAAGCTGTCGAAAGAGTCGATCACCGAGTACCTGCAGTCGAACATCACCCTGCTGCGCTGGATGATCGGCGAAGGCTACGGCGATGCACGTACCCTGGAACGTCGCGCCCAAGCGATGGAAGCCTGGATCGCCGATCCGCAACTGATGGAAGCCGATGCCGACGCCGAATACGCCGAAGTCATCGAGATCGACCTGGCCGACATCAGCGAGCCTGTGCTCTGCGCGCCGAACGACCCGGACGACGCCCGCCTGCTGTCCAGCGTTGCTGGCGAGAAGATCGACGAAGTGTTCATCGGCTCGTGCATGACCAACATCGGTCACTTCCGCGCCGCCGGTAAACTGCTGGATCAGGTCAAGGGTCAGCTGCCAACCCGTCTGTGGCTGTCGCCGCCGACCAAGATGGACGCTCACCAACTGACCGAAGAAGGCTACTACGGCATCTACGGCAAGGCCGGTGCACGGATGGAAATGCCAGGCTGCTCGCTGTGCATGGGTAACCAGGCACGCGTCGAGCCGAACTCCACCGTGGTCTCGACTTCGACCCGTAACTTCCCGAACCGTCTGGGTGACGGCGCGAATGTCTACCTGGCCTCGGCCGAACTGGCATCCGTAGCGTCCATCCTGGGTCGCCTGCCGACCGTCGAGGAGTACATGGAATACGCCGGCAAGATCGACAGCATGGCAGCGGACGTGTACCGCTACCTGAGCTTCGACCAGATCGCCGAGTTCCGTGAAGCCGCTGCGAACGCCAACATCCCGGTCGTCCAAGCCTAACGCTTAAGACGCCCGACTAAAAACGCCGCCCTTCTTGCGAGGGGCGGCGTTTTTTTATGCCTGGGATTTCACTGTCGGATGAAACTGTGGGAGCGGGCTTGCTCCCACAGGAATTGAGCATGAACACAAATTTTGAGAACACCCCAAAACCAATGTGGGAGCGAGCTTGCTCGCGAAAGCGGTGGGTCAGTCGGCAGGGATGTTGGCTGTGCCGCCGCCATCGCGAGCAAGCTCGCTCCCACACGGATTTATGCCGGACGCAATGCCATAAACACCCACAAAAACGCAGGTCAGGCCAGGAGGGAATAGACCAACGCAGTGATCGCCACCAACCCCACCAACACCACAAAGACATTCGACGCCTGGCCTCGATAGCGGGCCATGGCCGGGACCTTGCGAATGGCGTACATCGGCATCAGGAACAGGATCGCCGCGATCACCGGGCCGCCCAGGGTTTCGATCATCCCCAATATGCTCGGGTTAAGAGTGGCGACGACCCAGCACACCACCAGCATGAACGCCGCAGTCAAGCGATCGAGGGTCTTGGGGGCAGGACGGCGGCCGCTCTTGACGATCAGGCCCTTGAGGCCTTCGCTGGCGCCGATGTAGTGCCCGAGGAACGACTTGGAGATGGCGACAAACGCGATCAGCGGCGCGGCAAAGGCGATGGTCGGGTTGCTGAAATGGTTGGCCAGGTACGACAGGATCGACAGGTTCTGCGCCTTGGCCTCGGCCAGTTGTGCCGGGGACAAGGTCAGCACGCAACTGAACACGAAGAACAGCACCATCACCACCATCAGCACATGGGCGCGCGACAGGATCTGTGAGCTGCGTTCTTCAGCGTTATTGCCGTAGCGACGTTTCTGATCCACCGCAAACGCCGAGATGATCGGCGAATGGTTGAACGAGAACACCATCACCGGGATCGCCAACCACAGGGTGTGCAGCAACGCCGAAGGCTGCGGCAGCGTCGACGCAGTGGTCAGGATTCCGCCGTTCCAGTGGGGCACGAGGAACACCGCGAGGAACAACAGCGCCACGATGAACGGATAGACCATCAGGCTCATGGCCTTGACGATCGCCTGCTCGCCGCAGCGCACCACGGCCAGCAGACCGAGGATCAGCACCAGGGACAGCACCGCGCGAGGGGGCGGCTGGATGTGCAACTGGTGTTCCAGGAAGCTACCCACCGTGTTGGTCAGCGCCACGCTGTAGATCAGCAGGATCGGGAAGATCGCAAAGAAGTACAACAGCGTGATCAGCGCGCCGGCCTTGATGCCGAAATGCTCTTCCACCACCTCGGTGATATCCGCCCCATCGCGACCGGACAGCACGAAACGCGTCAGGCCTCGGTGGGCATAGAACGTCATGGGGAACGCCAGCAGCGCCAGGATCAACAACGGCCAGAAACCGCCCAGGCCCGCATTGATCGGTAAAAACAGCGTGCCAGCGCCAATGGCGGTACCAAACAGGCCCAACATCCAGGTGGTGTCCTGGCGATTCCATTGGCTGAGGGTGGCTGGGGCTGTCGTTTCAAAGCGCTCTTCGACGCTATTGGCCTGATCATTCATCCGGTCGGATCTCCGCATTCCGGTCACATGCACCCGGCCAGGACGAGTCGGAAAACCCCGACAGGCAGCGCCCTGGCCGAAACAGGGGCGCGATTGTCCGGGATTAGCGAGCAGAAGCAAAGACTTAGCTGAGGAGTGGTTTTGCGGAGCAGATTTTTTTAAGCATTGATGCCAACGGGCGGCGAAGCCCGAAGCCCCCATAAAGCATTTAACGCTATTCACTTAAGGTCGTCTAAACACCT
>NZ_JAOSHO010000415.1 GCF_025917275.1 Pseudomonas agronomica
AGATCGCAGCCTCGCTTCGCTCGGTAGCTCCTACACGGGGCACGTCCAATCCGCTAGTCTTGCCCCATTCCTGGAAGGAGCTGCCCATGTTCGAATCCGCTGAAATCGGTCACGTCGTTGATAAAGAAACCTTTGAGGCAGAAGTCCCGGCGCTGCGTGAAGCGTTGCTCGAAGCGCAATTCGAGCTGCACCAGCAGGGCCGCTTTCCAGTCATCGTGCTGATCAACGGCATCGAAGGCGCGGGCAAGGGCGAGACGGTGAAGTTGCTCAACGAATGGATGGATCCGCGACTGATCGAAGTGCGTACCTTCGACCAGCAGACCGATGAAGAGCTGGCGCGGCCACCGGCCTGGCGTTATTGGCGGATGTTGCCGGCCAAGGGGCGCATGGGGATTTTCTTCGGTAACTGGTACAGCCAGATGTTGCAGGGGCGGGTGCACGGCGAGTTCAAGGACCCCCGGCTCGACCAGGCGATCAACGGTGCCGAGCGCCTGGAAAAAATGCTCTGCGATGAAGGCGCGCTGATTTTCAAGTTCTGGTTCCACCTGTCAAAGAAACAGATGAAGGCCCGTCTCAAGAGCCTCAAGGACGACCCGCTGCACAGCTGGCGCATCAGCCCGCTGGATTGGCAGCAGTCGCAGACCTACGACAAGTTCGTCAAGTACGGCGAGCGGGTGTTGCGCCGCACCAGTCGCGACTACGCGCCGTGGCACGTGATCGAAGGCGTCGATGCCTGTTACCGCAGCCTCGCGGTCGGGCGGATCCTGCTCGAAGGCCTGCGCCAGGCCTTGGATCGGCCGAAGGTCAAGGCGGAAAAGGCCAACGTGGCACCGTTGCCAGCGCTGGATGACCAGGTGACTTTGATCGACAGCCTGGACATGACGCTGCGCCTGGACAAGGCCGACTACGAAGAGCAATTGATCACCGAGCAGGCCAGGTTCGCCGGCCTGCTGCGGGACAAGCGCATGCGCCGGCATGCCTTGGTGGCGGTGTTCGAAGGCAACGATGCGGCGGGCAAGGGCGGGGCGATCCGGCGAGTCGCGGCGGCGCTCGATCCGCGCCAATACGGCATCGTGCCGATTGCCGCGCCCACTGAGGAGGAGCGTGCCCACCCCTACATGTGGCGGTTCTGGCGACATATTCCGGCGCGGGGCAAGTTCACCATGTTCGACCGCTCCTGGTACGGCCGCGTGCTGGTGGAGCGGGTCGAGGGCTTTTGCAGTCGCGCCGATTGGCTGCGGGCCTACGGCGAAATCAACGACTTCGAGGAACAATTGGCCGACGCCGGCGTGGTCGTCGTGAAGTTCTGGCTGGCGATTGATAAGGAAACCCAATTGGAGCGGTTCCAGGAGCGCGAGGAAATCCCCTTCAAGCGCTTCAAGATCACCGAGGACGACTGGCGCAACCGTGACAAATGGGACGCCTATCGCTCGGCGGTCTGCGACATGGTCGATCGCACCAGCACCGAAATTTCGCCTTGGACCCTGGTGGAAGCCAACGATAAGCGTTGGGCTCGGGTCAAAGTGTTGCGCACGCTCAATGATGCCCTGGAGGCCGCGTTCGAGCGTTCGGCCAAACAGGTGCGCAAAAAGAAATAGCCCGATGGGCACGCATACGCCAGGTGAATGATTGTCGCGTTCGGTCATGGGGTGGATTTATCCTCGATTCCACTCTTAACCGATAACAAAATGAGGTGCCGCCATGCGTGAAGTGGTGATCGTCGACAGCGTACGGACCGGATTGGCCAAGTCCTTTCGCGGCAAGTTCAACATGACCCGTCCGGACGACATGGCGGCGCATTGCGTCAATGCGTTGCTGGCGCGTAACGACATCGACCCGGCCAGCGTCGAGGATTGCATCGTCGGCGCAGGTTCCAACGAAGGTGCCCAGGGTTTCAACATCGGGCGCAACGTGGCGGTGCTCTCGCAGCTGGGTATCGGCACGGCCGGGATGACCCTCAACCGTTTCTGTTCTTCGGGCCTGCAAGCCATCGCGATCGCCGCCAACCAGATCGCCTCGGGTTGCAGCGAGATCATTGTTGCCGGTGGTGTCGAGTCCATCAGCCTGACGATGAAGAGCGTCAACACCGACAACCTGATCAATCCACTGCTCAAGGAGCAAGTGCCGGGGATCTATTTCCCCATGGGCCAGACCGCCGAGATTGTCGCGCGCCGTTACCAGGTCAGCCGCGAGGAACAGGACCGCTACGCTTTGCAGAGCCAGCAGCGCACGGCCCGGGCGCAGGCGCAGGGATTGTTCAATGATGAAATCGTGCCGATGACGGTGAAGTATCGGGTCGAGGACAAGAACACCGGCGCCGTGCAGATCCTGGACGGCGTGGTCGACCGCGATGACTGCAACCGTCCCGATACCACCTACGAAAGCCTGGCCGGACTCAAGCCCGTGTTCGCCGAAGACGGCTCGGTGACGGCGGGCAACTCTTCCCAACTGTCCGATGGCGCTTCGATGACGCTGGTGATGAGCCTGGAAAAAGCGCTGGCCCTGGGGCTCAAGCCCAAGGCGTTTTTCCGCGGCTTTACCGTGGCCGGTTGCGAGCCGGACGAGATGGGCATCGGCCCGGTGTTCTCAGTGCCCAAGCTGCTCAAGGCCAAGGGCCTGCAGATTGGCGACATCGACCTGTGGGAACTCAACGAGGCGTTTGCCTCCCAGTGCCTCTACAGTCGCAACCGGCTGGAAATCGATCCTGAAAAATACAACGTCAACGGCGGCTCGATCTCCATCGGCCACCCGTTCGGCATGACCGGCTCTCGGCAAGTGGGGCATCTGGTGCGGGAACTGCAACGGCGCAACCTGCGCTATGGCGTGGTGACCATGTGCGTGGGCGGCGGGATGGGGGCGACGGGGTTGTTCGAGGCGGTTCGATAGCCGCTGACTTCAGCAGCTATCGTGGCAAGGGAGCTTGCTCCCGCCCGGCTCTGTAGGAGCTGGGTAGGAGCTGGCGAAGCCTGCGATCTTTTGATTTTGATCTTTGATCCTTCTCTTGAGATTCAACTACCTAAGGAAAGATCGCAGCCTCGCTTCGCTCGGCAGCTCCTACAGGTACCGGTCCGGCGGGAATAGGCTCCCTTGACGCGGGGGCTTCGAACCTTTCTGCCGGCGGCTTGGCCAGCAGCATCATGCGCTGAATATAGGCCGCCACTTCCTTCTCCGCTGCCTCACGAGTCTCGAACGGACCTTCCTGGGTGCCTTCGCGCGTATTGAAATAAAACTCGCCGTTTACCCGACAAATCCGGTCGCTGCGGAATACTGTCTTTGGGGCGTCTGTATCGTGGGCGCGCGTTCCTGGCATTTCGGGTCTCCATAAGGGGCTGCTGGTTGTCTCAATTGAGCATATGTGGAGTCGGTGATTTGCGCCTGCCCAGCCGATCGACGGCTACGACCCATACAATTCCATCTGCGGCGAATGCCCAACTGTGCCTGTGTGCACCGATCCATCCGGGCCTAGAATGGGCGTTCATGTCTTGGCTTCGAGGGTTGCATGCACATTTCGTCCGGTCGCTGGGTCTACGGGTTATTCCTTGCCTTGTTGACCGCCCTGTTGTGGGGAATCCTGCCGATCAAGCTCAAGCAAGTGCTGCAGGTGATGGACCCGGTGACGGTGACCTGGTTTCGGCTGCTGGTGTCCGGTGGCCTGCTCTTCGTCT
Organism: Pseudomonas agronomica; assembly: GCF_025917275.1. Classification (GTDB taxonomy): domain Bacteria; phylum Pseudomonadota; class Gammaproteobacteria; order Pseudomonadales; family Pseudomonadaceae; genus Aquipseudomonas; species Aquipseudomonas agronomica. The sequence continues at coordinate 3,666 of NZ_JAOSHO010000415.1, forward strand.
ACCTGGCGGCCACCAGGCGCTTGCCCAGCCGCAAGGTGCTCGGGCCCCGTGGTGGTTGGCTGGTGGCGATGGCGGTGTTGGGGCTGGTGGGGAACTACGTGCTGTACCTGATGGGCTTGAACCGCTTGAGTCCCGGCACCGCGCAACTGGTGGTGCAGATGGGCCCGATCCTGTTGCTGGTCGCCAGTCTGTTCGTGTTCAAGGAGCGTTTCAGCGTGGGGCAGGGCATCGGCTTGCTGGTGCTGCTGATCGGTTTCGCACTGTTCTTCAATCAGCGCCTCACTGAGCTACTGACTTCCCTGAGCGACTACACCGCTGGCGTCTTGCTGGTGCTGTCGGCCTCGACCGTCTGGACGTTCTATGCTCTCGGCCAGAAACAACTGCTGACGGTATGGAATTCGTTGCAGGTGATGATGGTGATCTACCTGTTCTGCGCGCTGTTGCTGACGCCCTGGGTCCATCCGCTGGAGGCGCTGCAACTGACCCCCTTGCAAGGCTGGCTGTTGCTCGCTTGCTGCCTCAATACCTTGATTGCGTATGGCGCGTTTGCCGAAGCGCTGGCCCACTGGGAAGCCTCGCGGGTCAGCGCAACCCTGGCGATCACGCCGTTGGTGACGTTCGCCGCCGTGGCGATGGCTGCCTGGTGGTGGCCCGATTATGTTCGTGCCGAACAGATCAACCTGCTGGGGTATGGCGGGGCAGTGTTGGTGGTGTTGGGGTCGGCCCTGGTCGCATTGGGCCCATCGCTCATCGCCGGGCTCAGGGCCCGGCGTGAGCGTTTGGCTGTCAGCCGCTAGACCGCTGAGGGAGCGAGGTGGCTGTCAGGTGCGGTGATATCGAGCCTGCCGCTGCCGGCGCCATCGCGAGCAAGCTCGCTC
>NZ_JAOSHO010000416.1 GCF_025917275.1 Pseudomonas agronomica
GTGGGAGCGAGCCTGCTCGCGAAGGCGTCGGCACTGTCGCTGCAGATACCTGGAATAGCCCAACCCATCACCGCCCACGCTTGCTGGTAATCTCCACCAGCCGATTCCCCTCGAAGCGCAAGTACTGGTACATCCCGCTGTTGGGCCCGTAGGTCCATTCCTCCACCGGATATTCTTCCCGGCGGTTGACGCTGCGTTTGTAGCCCAGGTCATCACGCGCCACAGGCTGACCACATTTTTGCAGCACCTCGCTCGAACGATCCCCGACGCTGATCAACTGGCTGCCGCAGCGCAACGTATCGGCGGCTGAGGCCTGGCCGGCTGCGAGCAGCAGGCCCAGGCTGAGTCCGTGCAGATACTTCATTTTCATTCGGCATCCAGGTGCATGGGGGTGATCACGGTGCCGTCTTTTTCGGCCTGGCCCAGGCTCGCGTCGATGAAGTACACGCGGTCATCGGCCAGCTTGCCTTTATCCACGAGGAAGTCCTTGATGCTGCTGGCGCGCTCCTGGCCCAGTTCACGCAACAGCAGGTCGCTGCCGCTCCAGAACTTGATGACCCCTTCCCGGAGTTTCTCGATGCGGGCCTTCTTGTCCAACTGCGTCCATTCAGCCGGTGGTTGGGTTTTCAGCCGGGTGCGGTAGATCCCTTCCAGCAGGGGAGGCTTTTCGTCCTCCGGTACTTGCAGCAACGAAGCCTTGGCCGGGACTTTATCGCCTCGGCGCTGCAGCATCTTGTAATAGGTGTATTGGTATTCGCGTTCGAGGCGCTGGGCGGCGAGCAGCGGACCGTCGCTGCTTTCGGCGGCGGTGCCTTCGATTTCCAGTCGCAGTTCCGGACGCTTGCCCAAGGCTTCGGACAGCTTGAGCAGCACGCTTTCGTTTTCCTTGCTCAAGTCGCTGGCCCCCGGCGCGAATGCCACGCTACCCAGGTCTTCCGAGCCACCGCCGGCGACCAGTCCGCCGATGAGCTTGAACGGCGCCTGGGCTGCGCGGACCACCAGGTTGCGCAGGGTCTGCCAGACAATCGGCATCACGCTGAACTGCGGGTCGTTGAGGTTGCCGGAGACCGGCAGTTCGATGGTAATCCTGCCCTCGGAGTCCTTGAGCAAGGCGACGGCCAGCTTGAGCGGCAGGCTGACGGCGTCTGGACTGTCGACCTTTTCACCCAGTTGCAACTGCTCGACCACGACTTTGTTGTCGGCCTGGAGCTGGCCCTTGGTGATCCGGTAATGCAGGTCGAGATTGAGCCGGCCCTTGCGGATGCGGTAGCCGGCGAACTTGCCGGAATAGGGCGTCAAGGTGGTCAGCTCGACCCGTTTGAAACTGGTGGCGATGTCGAGGCTGGCCATCGGGTCGAAGGGGTTGACCGCGCCTTTGATCGTGACGGGCGCATAGCGGTCGACCTTGCCTTTCACATCCACGCTGGCCGGCTTGGCCTGGCGGCTGTCGATGGTGCCGATCTCGCCGTTGAGCTGCTGGATGGCCGTGGCGAAGTTTGGCGTCAGGCTGAAGTCGGCGAAGTTGGCCGAGCCGTCGTTGATGGCGATGCCGCCGATATGAATACCCAGCGGCTTATCCTTCGAGGCCGGTTTGGCCGCCGCGTTCTTCGCAGGGGCGTCGGCCGGTTGTGGAATCAACAGGTCGTCGACGCTGGTGGTGCGATCTTCGTTGATCATGAAGCGCGCGTAGGGCTGGAACAGGTTGACCTTGTCGATCGACAGGCTGTCGCCATGCTGGTAATTGAGGCCTTGGACTTCCAGGCGCTGCCACTTGAGAAAGTCGCGGGTCTTGAGGGTGTCGAGGGTGTGCAACTGATCGACCTGGGCGCGACCGGTGACCGCGAATGCCAGCGGTTCGGTGCTCTTGAGGTCTACCACCAGATCACTGCCGAGCATCCCGGAGCGCAGCTCCAGGCGAATGAACGGATTGATGTAGGCTTGGGCGACCCGCAGGTCAATGTCTTGCGTCTTGACGTTGAGCTTCGCAGTGACTGGGTTCAGGTTGACCTCGCCATCGGCGAGGATCTTGCCCTGCTTGCCCAGCCCGGTATCCAGCTTGAGGTTGAAAGGCGAGCCATTGAGGGTGTCGTAGTTCTGCAGGTCCAGGTTAAGTGGGCCGACCTCCAACGCGACGGCCGGTTGTGCCTGGCGGTCGGCCAGGTGCACTTGGTAATTGCGCAGTTGCACGTCTTTGAGCAGCACCTGCCACGGCTTGCTCGGTGCTGTCGGCTCAGGCTTGGGCGAGTCGGCCGCTGCTGGAGCCGACGCCGGCTCTACCTTGGCCTTTGGCTTGGCTGGCTGGCTGGCGAAGAGCTTCTGCCAGTCCAATTGCCCGTCCGCTTCCCGCGCAGCCCAGGTTTCGAGCTTCTGGCTACGGATCTTGCCGACGATGACCTGTTGCTTGGCCAGGTCCAGCGAGGTTTCGCTGACATCGAGACGCTCAAGCCTTGCCAGGGGACGCCCATCAGGTGCCTTGATGGCGAAAGGGGCGACGCTGACAGCGGTGTTGTTCAGGAGCAGTTCCGTGCCCTTGGAGAGATTGAGTTTGTAGTCGGTGCTGAGGTTCAGCACGCCGTTTTCCAGCACCAGGGGCACCGCATCACGTACGTAGGGCCACCACGCTTTCATCTGGCCATCGGTGACCTTGAGCGTCCCTTCGGAGGCAATCGGTGCCAGGCTGAAGTTACCCTTCCAGTCGATCTGCCCGCCCGCGGGGCCTGCGGCGACCAGGGTCATGTCCGCGCTGTCGTCGGGCAGGGTGCTGAGGTTCTTCAGCTCGAAATCGAGGGTGTCGTAGAGAAACTCGATGGGTTCGCTGGGCCGCAGGTCCTGGAAGTGAACGTAGCCGCTGGCGAGCTTGATCCGGTCCACTCGCAAGGGAAACGGCTTGGCCTCGGGATCGGCTGGCGTTGGCTCGCTGGGCGGCAGCTTGAACAGGCCCAGCAGGTTCAACTGACCGTCCTTGGCGAATATCACTTCGGTCTTTGGCTTGTCGAGCTCGATGTCGGCCAGGTGCAGGGCGCCGGACCAAATGCTGTCGAGCTGCAGGTTGGCGTAGAGGCGTTCAAAGCCAACCTGCTCCTTGCCCGGTTCGCCGACCATCAAGCCCCACACCGTCACTTCGAGGCTGAAAGGATTGAGTTCGATGCGCTGGATCTGGGCCGGCACCGTCGCATGGGCGGCCAGTTGCTGGTTGGCGATACGCAGGGCAACGCCCGGCAATATCAGGAAGCCCAACAGGCTGTAGAGGGCCAATGCGGTCAACAGGGCGCCGAGAGCGCGAATCAATCCTTTGGGCATGTGTGGCTTCGTCTGGTATGAATCGGAGTGCCTTGGAGTATGGCATGCGTTTACGGTTCCGAAGCCACTGTGTTTTATAAGATTTGTCCGTTTTTTTCGTGGGATTGCCGAGGCTTGCTCAGAACTGGAGGATCAACGTTTTGAGCGGCGGTTGCCGATCCTGTGACGGAAAGTCGTCGCCGGGCGCCAGCACGCTCCATTCACGCACGGGCCGGCCGATCTTCTGCGCGCATCGCAACACCTGTTCGCGCCATTCGTCCATGGACACCTTCGCCAGGTTGTTGCAGCAAACCAGCACGCCGTCGTCGGCGGTGGTGAGCAACGCTGGCTTGAGCAGGCTCTGGTAATCGCGCAACAGGTCGACGGTGCCAAAGGCGCTCTTGGCCCAGGCCGGTGGGTCGAGTAGCACCAGGTCGTATTGACGCGGTTCCAGGCGAGCATAGCTGGGCAGTTTTTGCCCTCGCCGCTGGCTGATGGGCAGGCCGGCCAGTTGACGAATCGCCGGGAAATAATCGGACTGCACGAACTCCATCGCTGGCAGCTCGGGGTTGAGCTGGCCGTTCTCGCGCCCTACCGCGAGGTTGCCTTCGGCGAAGTCCAGGTTGCAGACCTCCCGCGCTCCGCCGGCTGCGGCGCTGAGGCCTACACCGCAGGTGTAGGCGAAGAGGTTCAGGACGCTTTTGCCCCGGCTGTGGTCCTTGACCCAGCCGCGCGCGTTGCGCAGGTCGAGGAACAGCAACGGATCCTGGCCGGCATGACGCCCGCGAACCCGGTAGTTCAAGCCCCATTCATGCCCGATGAGGTCTTGCAGGGCGGCCTCGTCAGCCTGGTAGACGCTGTCCTGGCGGTCGATGCGGGAGTTGCCCCGGGAGCGATCGTTGTAGACCAGCAGGGTGTCCAGGCCCAGGCGTTCGTTAACGATGCCATGCAGTTGCAGCAGCGCATCACGCTCCAGGGACTGGTGGAAGCTCTGCACCAGCAGTTGTGGGCCGTAGCGGTCGACGGTCAGGCCGGGCGCGCCTTCCTGGCTGCCGTGGAACAGGCGATAGCAGTCGGTGCCTTGCCGGTGCAGTTGGTCGAGCAGGGCCTGGCGCTGGTCGAGGGCGGCGCTCAGCGCCAGATTCAAGGAAGACATGCCGGGCGCGCCTTAGAGAAATGAGGCGCGGGAGTTTAGCAGTTATGGGCTGGAGCCCCACAGTTCAGAGTGGCATTGATCGTCTGTGGCGA
>NZ_JAOSHO010000417.1 GCF_025917275.1 Pseudomonas agronomica
AGCGGGAGCAAGCTCCCTCGCATCACGCATGGGGTTTATCAATGAGCCTCAGACTTCGCGCGTCTTCACTTCTTGACCGAATAATCCACACCCCACATCCGCACAGCACTGACCGCCTCGTTCATGCCTTCGAAAACGAACTTCTGCCGCACGGCGATTTTCGGTGGGATGGTGACTTCGTCGGGGTTGTCCAGGCCGGTGAGGCGGTTGGCGTAGCCTGCCTGGTCGATGGCGAGCAGGGCGCCTGTCTGGCCGAGGTTGATCAGGCGCAGTTGGGTGTCGGTGCTGTTCTTGAAGCCGAGGGTGATGGTGACGCTTTCTTCGCTGGGCTCAAGCTTCAGCACCTCGACGGTGACGCGGTCTTTCATCTGCTCGCCGGAGGAGATGATCGCAGCGCCGTCGGTGCCCTGGACCGACTCACGGCCATCGAGCACGCCTTCGCTCACGCCGCCCAACAGGTTCTTGCCGGCGGTAATGAAGGTCGAGACGGCGGATTTGGTCGAGTCCTTGATGACGCTTTCCGCCGGCTCGCCTTCGGCCAGGCACAGTGAGCTGATCAGGAAGCTGGAGGCGAAGAGGGTGGCGCGTGACGGCAGAAGGGTCATACCTGGGTCCTTGAAGGTGGCTTGCAGCATGCCCGTCAAATGGGCGTGCGGCATGATAGCGGTGATCATGGCGCACTTGTCCATTACTGGTTTCGCGGTTTGCCGGCTTTTTGCACTGATCCGCATTTTTCGCTTACAGGTGCGTCTGTAATGGTCTCAGTTCACACGCCACAATTCGGCCGTGCCGCAATGACTCTATTGGGAGAATGCTCATGGCGAAGATGGCGATTTTTCTGGGTGGTTTCCTGGCGTTGACGTTGCTGATTGGTGTGCTGGCGACGATCTCGCCTGTTTAAGGGGTTTTTCTGTGGCGGTGCGACGTTTCGATGAATCCCCTCGCCACAACAGCTTTCACTCAAAGAAGAATGCGTCGATCAGCGATGCAAGATCACCTGCGCAATCTCCAGCAGCGGCATCACCCGTTGCGCGGCGTTGAGCTTGATCGCTTCCTTGGGCATGCCGAACACCACGCAGCTGGCTTCGTCCTGGGCGACGGTGGCGCTGCCGGCGTCGAGCATCTCCTTCAGGCCGCGGGCGCCGTCGTCGCCCATGCCGGTCATGATGATGCCCGTGGCGTTGCGGCCGGCGAACTTGGCCACCGAGCGGAACAGCACATCCACCGAAGGGCGATGGCGATTGACCAGCGGGCCGTCCACCACCTGCACGTGATAGAACGCGCCGCTGCGGGTCACCATCATGTGTTTGCCGCCGGGGGCAATGAGCGCCAGGCCCGGGTGGATGCGGTCGTTGTTCTTCGCTTCGCGCACTTCGATCTGGCACAGGCTGTTGAGCCGGGCGGCGAATGAGGCGGTGAATTTTTCCGGCATGTGCTGGACGATCACGATCCCCGGGCACACCCGTGGCAGGGCCGTCAGGACCGCTTCGAGCGCCTGGGTGCCGCCGGTGGAGGTGCCCATGGCGACGATGCGTTCGGTGGTCTGGGCCATGGCGTGACCGTTGGCGGCAGGCAGCATGGCGTCGGCGGTGAGTTTGGTCGCGGGCGTCAGCGGGGCCGCCGGGGCAGTGCGTTTGCCCAGGTTGCGCACGTTGACTTGGGCGGCGGCGCGGATGGCCGAGACCAGTTCGGGTGCCGACTCCAACAGGAAATTCTTCAAGCCGCTGGTGGGCTTGGTGATGATTTCCACCGCACCGGCGGCCATGGCTTGCAGGGTGGTTTCCGCGCCCTTGGGTGTCAACGACGAGCAGATCACCACCGGCGTCGGCCGTTCGCTCATGATTTTTTTCAGGAACGTGATGCCGTCCATGCGCGGCATTTCCACATCCAGCACGATCACGTCGGGCCATTCCTTCGCCAGTTTGTCCATGGCGAAAATCGGGTCGGAGGCCGCGCCGATCACATTGATGTCCGGCGTGTCACTCAGGATCGCCAGTAATACCTGGCGGACCACGGCGGAATCGTCCACCAGCAATACATTGATTTTTCTGCCTGGCATGGTTAATTCAACGTCCTTATCGGTTGGTGCCTGACCCAGACATCGCCATTGCACAGGTCAAAAACAATACTGCGGTAGCCAGTGCTGCCCATGTCCTGGGCGATCAGGTCCAGGCGATAGAGGGCGGCCATTTCCAGCGCGGCGTTGACATTCAATCGCGCCACGTCGCTGAACGCCACGTGGCGTTGCAGCTCGGGAAACATCTCTCCGCCGCCGAACAGCTTGAGCTGATATTCCTCGGGCTCGGTGCGATGGGCCCGCGCCTGGCGGACGAACAGCTCGATGGCCTCGTCGGCGTACAGTCCGTTCAGCGCCGTGGAACAACGCACCCGGCTGGGCAACATGAAGTGGCACATGCCACCGATCTTGCGTTGTGGATGCCAGAGGGTAATTGCCACGCAAGAGCCAAGGATCGTGCGCAGGCGGGTCGGACAGGTCGCAAAGCGAAACTCGCCCGGTCCCAGATAGACCTCGGCCACTTCCCTGATCGCGGCGCTCATGGCTTGCGGTAGATCGAAGGGGCCACCAGTTTCAACGCATCGGACACGCCGTTGAGGCTTTCCGAATGGCTCACGATGAAGTATCCGCCGCGCTTGAGCCGCGGGATCAGCCGGGCAACCACCTTGCTTTTGGTGGGCTGGTCGAAATAGATCATCACGTTGCGCAGGAAGATCACATCGAATTCCCCCAGCTCCGGGAGAGTGTCGTTGAGGTTGACCTGGATGAAGTTGACCCGGTTGCGCAATGCCCGGTCGATCAACAAGGTGCCCTGCTGGCTGCCGGTGCCCTTGAGGCAATATTTCACCAGCAGCGAATGGGGCAGGTTGCGGGCGCGCTCCATCGGATAATGCCCCGAACGGGCTTTCGCCAACACTTGCGTGCTGATGTCGGAACCGATGACTTCCCAGGGCGTGGTGCCCAGGCTTTCGGCCAGGGTCATCGCAAGGCTGTAGGGTTCTTCGCCCGAAGAACTGGCCGCGCTCCACAGGCGAAAGGTCTTGCCCGGCGTCGCGTGGGGCAGCACGTGATCGCGAAGGAAGTCGAAGTGCTTGGGCTCACGGAAGAAATAGGTCTCGTTGGTCGTGAGCAGGTCCAGCGCCACCTGCAATTCGTCGCTGCGCTGGCCGCTCATGATCAGCTTGAAATACTCGCCGTAGCTGTCCAGCTCATAGTGCTTGAGGCGCTTGAACAGGCGCCCGGCCACCAGGGCTTTCTTGGCCGGCGACAGATTGATGCCGGCCGCCTGGTACAACCAGGATTGGAACTGGCCGAACTCCCGGTCGGTGAGCGCCATCGAATTCACCGTGCGTTCCCTGCAAGTGTCTGTGCTCATGACTCTGGCGCTTCCAACGCGGCGGGGCTGGCCTGGGCGAGTTCAGACATTTCGTCGATGGACAGCACCCGGTCCACTTCCAGGACGATGACGAACTTGCCATCGACCTTGGCCATGCCGCTGATGAAGTCGGCGCGGATCTTCGCGCCGAAACTCGGTGGCGGCTCGATTTGCGAAGCCGGGATTTCCAGCACCGCCGACACTGTGTCCACCAGCAGGCCAATGTCCTGGGCCAGCCCGTCGGCACTGGCGGCCTCGATGATCACCACGCAACTGCGGCGGCTGATGGTGGAGTTCGGCCGGCCGAAACGGGCCGACAGATCCACCACCGGCACGACCGCGCCGCGCAGGTTGATCACCCCGCGGACGAAGGCCGGCATCATCGGCACGACGGTGAGGTTGCCGTATTCGATGATTTCCTTGATGCACAGGATGCCGATGGCGAACATCTCCGTGCCGAGCATGAACGTCAGGTACTGCGCTTCTTCCTCGACCGCGCTGGCGGTCTGACGTGTGGTCGCGATGGCGCCCATTGCCTTTTCTCCTTTAAGCAAGCCTGTGGAACCGGGCCATCAGAACCGGGTGAATTCCGATTCGTCCGGTGCGCTGGCCATGTTGTAGGCAAACGCCTTGGGCATCATCGGTGCCGGTGCCCGGGCCGGTTTACGGCTGGACGGGCCAGGGGTGTTATCGACCCGGGCGACCTGCACGGCGGATTTCGCCGGCGTGTCCAAGGTGAAGAAACTCATGGCCTGTTGCAGCTGTTCGGCCTGGCTGCTCATCTCTTCGGCGGTGGCGGCCAGTTCTTCGCTGCTGGAGGCGTTCTGCTGGGTCACCTGGTTGAGCTGGGTCATGGCGGTGTTGATCTGCGCCACGCCGGCGGCCTGTTCTTCGGACGCGGCGCTGATTTCCTGCACCAGGTCCGAGGTCTTGTTGATGGACGGGACCATCTCGTTGAGCAGGTTGCCGGCCTTCTCGGCCATGTCGACACTGCTGGACGACAGCTCGCCGATTTCCTGTGCCGCGACTTGGCTACGCTCGGCCAGTTTGCGGACTTCGGCGGCGACCACCGCGAAGCCCTTGCCGTGTTCGCCGGCGCGGGCTGCTTCGATGGCAGCAT
>NZ_JAOSHO010000418.1 GCF_025917275.1 Pseudomonas agronomica
GTCGAGCAGGTCGAAGTCGAACTTGTGCTCGTCTTCCTCGGCAACGATTTGCACGCCGAATTCCCATTCCGGGTAATCGCCCATCTCGATGGATTCCCAAAGGTCGCGACGGTGGTAGTCGGTGTCCTTGCCCGCGAGTTTCTGGGCTTCGTCCCACACCAAGGAACAGGTGCCGGCTTTGGGTCGCCAGTGGAACTTGACGAAGCTGCTCTGACCTTCGGCGTTGATCATGCGGAAGGTATGCACCCCGAAACCCTGCATGCTGCGTAGGCTTTTTGGAATGGCCCGGTCAGACATCGCCCAAATCACCATGTGAGCCGATTCCGGCACCAGGGAGACAAAATCCCAGAACGTGTCATGTGCCGAACCGCCGGTAGGAATCTCGTTGTGGGGCTCGGGTTTTACCGCGTGGACAAAATCCGGAAACTTCACTGCGTCCTGGATGAAAAACACCGGCATGTTGTTGCCCACCAGGTCGAAGTTGCCTTCGTCGGTGAAGAACTTCACCGCAAAGCCACGCACGTCCCGCACGGTGTCACCGGAACCCCGTGGACCTTGCACAGTGGAAAAACGCACGAACACCGGAGTTTTCTTGCTCGGGTCCTGTAGGAAACCGGCCTTGGTCAGCGCCGAATGCGCTTCATAACTTTGAAAATAGCCATGGGCGCCAGTCCCGCGGGCATGGACGATGCGCTCCGGAATACGTTCGTGGTCAAAATGCGTGATCTTCTCACGCATGATGAAATCCTCCAGCAGCGACGGCCCACGCGCCCCCGCCCGGAGCGTGTTCTGGTTGTCAGCGATCTTCACGCCCTGGTTGGTGCGCAACGCCTGCTCAGTGGCGTCGGAGCGAAACTGCTCCAGGCTTTCGAGCTTGGCGTTGGTATTGCTGCGGTCCAGGGTATCGGTCCCGGCCAGTTGGCTGGGGGCGGCAGGTTTGTGAGTGCTCATCAGGCATGACTCCTCGTTGCGATCCCCGCCGTGGCCAGGACCCATGAGTTCGATGCGCCAGGCACGGTGCCTGGGCATGTTTTGAGTTGCTTAATGAGTGACCAATGCCGTTTCGCTGTGTTCCTTTTATCTGTCCTTTGATCGCCTTATTGCCAAATCGCTGGTTCATTCTCAAATAAATGCTAAGAACCTCTATACGGACAGGCTAAAATGCGCGCCCGGCTAACCGCTGATCCTTTTTCAACGCGCCCCACAAGGTTCGCTACGTGATCGAGTTTCAAGACGTCCATAAAACCTACCGAGTCGCCGGTAGGGATATCCCCGCCCTGCATCCGACCAGTCTGACGATTGAGAACGGTCAGGTCTTCGGCCTGATTGGCCATTCCGGTGCAGGAAAAAGTACCCTGCTGCGCCTGATCAATCGCCTGGAAGATTCCACGGGCGGCAAGATCATCGTCGACGGTGAAGAAGTCACCGCCCTGGACGCCAGCGGCCTGCGCCGTTTCCGTCAACAGGTCGGGATGATTTTCCAGCACTTCAACCTGCTCGCGTCCAAGACCGTGGCCGACAACGTGGCGCTGCCGCTGACGCTGGCTGGCGAATTGTCTCGCAGCGACATCGACCAGCGCGTCGCTGAATTGCTGGCGCGGGTAGGGCTGTCCGACCACGCCCGCAAATACCCGGCGCAATTGTCCGGCGGCCAGAAGCAGCGCGTCGGCATTGCCCGCGCCCTGGCGACCAAACCCAAGATCCTGCTGTGCGACGAGGCCACCAGCGCCCTCGACCCGCAGACCACCGCCTCGGTGCTGCAACTGCTGGCGGAGATCAACCGCGAGCTGAAGCTGACCATCGTGCTGATCACCCATGAAATGGACGTGATCCGCCGCGTTTGCGACCAAGTGGCGGTGATGGACGCCGGCGTAATCGTCGAGCAAGGCCCGGTGGCTGATGTGTTCCTGCATCCCAAGCACCCGACCACCAAGCGTTTCGTCCAGGAAGACGAGCAGATCGACGAAAGCGAACAGCGCGACGATTTCGCCCACGTGCCAGGGCGCATCGTGCGTCTGACGTTCCAGGGCGATGCGACCTACGCGCCGTTGCTCGGCACCGTCGCCCGGGAAACCGGTGTGGACTACAGCATCCTGGCCGGTCGGATCGACCGCATCAAAGACACCCCCTACGGGCAACTGACCCTAGCCATCACTGGCGGTGACATGGAGGCGGCGTTCGCCCGCTTCACCGCGGCCGATGTCCACATGGAGGTGCTGCGCTGATGGAATTTTTTGCAAACATCGACTGGCTGGAAATCTGGCTGGCCACCGGCGACACCTTCCTGATGCTGTTCGGCTCGCTGCTGTTCACCGTCCTGCTCGGCTTGCCCCTGGGCGTGTTGCTGTTTCTCTGCAGCCCGCGCCAACTGCTCGAAGCCCGCGGCGTTTATGCGCTGCTGTCGCTGATCGTGAACATCCTGCGCTCGCTGCCGTTCATCATCCTGTTGATCGTGATGATTCCGTTCACAGTGTTGATCACCGGCACCTCCCTGGGCGTGGCCGGCGCGATCCCACCGCTGGTGGTCGGCGCCACGCCGTTCTTCGCCCGCCTGGTGGAAACCGCCTTGCGCGAAGTCGACCGCGGCATCATCGAAGCGACCCAAGCCATGGGCGCGACCACGCGGCAGATCATCGTCAACGCCTTGCTGCCGGAAGCCCGCCCGGGCATTTTTGCAGCAATTACGGTGACAGCGATTACGCTGGTGTCCTACACGGCCATGGCCGGTGTGGTCGGCGCCGGTGGTCTGGGCGACCTGGCGATCCGCTTCGGCTACCAGCGTTTCCAGACCGACGTGATGGTCGTTACCGTGGTGTTGCTGCTGGTGTTGGTGCAGGTCCTGCAGACCGTGGGCGACAAACTGGTTGTGCATTTTTCTAGAAAATAAGGCCTCGTGCCAATAAACATGAGCCGGCCATTCGCTGGCAGGCGCCGAGAGCAGGCGCCGCAAGCGGGCACTCAAAAGGAGTTAGCTGAATGAAAAAACTACTGGTTGCCTTCGCTGCCGCCGCAGCGTTTTCCGCCCACGCCAACGACACCTTGACCGTCGCGGCCACCCCGGTCCCGCACGCGGAAATCCTCGAATTCGTCAAACCGGCACTGGCGAAGGAAGGCGTGGACCTCAAGGTCAAAGTCTTCACCGACTACATCCAGCCGAACGTGCAGGTTGCGGAAAAGCGCCTGGACGCCAACTTCTTCCAACACCAGCCGTACCTGGATGAGTTCAACAAGGCCAAGGGTACGCATCTGGTGAGCGTGGCCGGCGTGCACCTGGAACCTTTGGGCGCGTACTCCAGCAAGTACAAGGCACTGACCGAATTGCCGGGCGGCGCCAACGTGGTGATCCCGAACGACGCTACCAATGGCGGCCGTGCGCTGTTGTTGCTGGCTAAGGCTGGGATTATCAAGCTGAAGGACTCGGGCAACATCCTGTCCACTACCAAGGACATCGTTGAGAACCCAAAGGATCTGAAATTCCGTGAGCTGGAAGCGGCGACCATTCCGCGGGTGCTGACTCAGGTGGATTTGGCGTTGATCAATACCAACTATGCGTTGGAGGCCAAGCTTGATCCTTCCAAGGATGCGCTGGTGATCGAAGGTAACGACTCGCCTTATGTGAACATCCTGGTGGCTCGTGAGGATGACAAGGACAGTGAGGCGATGAAGAAGCTGGTGGCGGCTTTGCATACGCCGGAAGTGAAGGCTTTTATTCTTGAGAAGTACAAAGGGGCGGTTTTGCCGGCGTTTTGAGCTGATTGGGTGTGAAAAAAAACGGGGCTGCGTGGGAATGCAGGTCCGTTTTTTTTGCTTGGAATGTTAATGAAGGAAGGCGGAGGGCGTTGCAGTTCTGCTTCATTGTTCCACGACCCTCATGATAAATTCCCCGCCGCGACCTCTAATCAATAGAGGGCATTCAGGGAGAGAAGTAAGTGATCAAGTCTTTGTTGGTTGGGACATTGCTGGCAATGGCATCAGCATCGGCCTCTGCGATGAGTTGCGACAACCCTAGAAACGCCTATGACAGGACCTATTGCGCGTCGCTGAAAATGGTTCAGTCGGATCAGGACATCAATGATCAATACAAGAAGACCATGAGTGCCCTGAACCCGGATCAAAAGAAAAAAGTGAAAGCCGCTCAAATCCAGTGGATCAAAAATCGTGACAGCGCCTGCTCCAACGATGGCCTGCTCTACCTGGACTGCGCCAACGAGAAGACCGAGGCGCGTATCGTCATTCTCAAAGCTGTCGAGCGCGAGTGCCGTGCTGCCGGTTGCGACGACGCCAAGCTGTCGCAAGTCGAGTAAACGATCAGCACGTCGGACTTGCAGCCGTCCCCACGAAAAAACCCGACGTAAAGCGTCGGGTTTTTCTTTGGCGGGCGGGGTTGATTCCAACCTGATGGCTCATTCTTGTAATGCAGATGATGGGGTTTGTCTGTAGGAATGGTTGGGCTGCCCCCTGTAGGAGCTGTCGAGTGCAACGAGGCTGCGATCTTTCCCCTGGCAC
>NZ_JAOSHO010000419.1 GCF_025917275.1 Pseudomonas agronomica
GCGCCCAGGGTTATGACCAGTTGAACCGCGAGGTTTGCCGGCAGCAAGGCGAGTTGCGGGTGGACGGTGGCTGCCAGCGGGTGTTCCAGCACGACGGGGAGTTGCAGCTCAAGGATCACGCCTGGCAGCGCGAATTGTGCATCGACACCGGTGACAGCGCTGACACCGTGGTCTGGCATCCGGGCGCCCGGCCGTTGCTGGGGGTGAGTTGGGATGAGGTCAACGAATTCGTCTGCGTCGAAGCGGCCAGCGGCGGCACCGACAGTGTGTGCCTGGCGCCGGGGGAGCGGGGGCATTTGAGTTTGCAGGCGCGGGTGGGGGCTTAGCTCTGGATCTACGGTGTGGCGGCTGCCGTCATCGCGAGCAAGCTCGCTCCCACAGGGGTTTTGTGAACGCCAGAGAACCAGTGTGGGAGCGAGCTTGCTCGCGATGACGATCTGTCAGGCACCAAAAGTTCCGGACCGAATCAGTTGAACTCATCCCCAACCGGATACCGGCTGGCGTTCAGGCTTTCCTTGATCTTGCGCAGGTGCGGCTGGAAGTCCACGCCCCGGCGCAGGGTCATGCCGGTGGCGAGCACGTCCAGCACGGTGAGCTGGATGATCCGCGAAGTCATCGGCATGTAGATGTCAGTGTCTTCAGGCAGCGGAATGTTCAAGCTCAGGGTACTGGCCTTGGCCAGTGGCGAGCCTTCGGCGGTCAGCCCGAGCACCGATGCGCCGTTCTCCCGGGCGATGCGCGCGACTTCCACCAGCTCGCGGGTACGCCCGGTGTAGGAAATGATCACGAACAGCTCGCCGGTATGGGCTACCGAGGCGATCATGCGTTGCATCAGCACGTCGGCATGGGCGGTCACCGCCAGGTTGAAGCGGAAGAACTTGTGCTGGGCGTCCAGCGCCACCGGGGCCGAGGCACCGAGGCCGAAGAAGTGGATCTGCCGGGCCTGGATCAGCAAATCCACGGCGCGACTGATCAAATTTGGATCTAGGGCCTGACAGGCGCTGTCCAATGAGGCAATGGCACTGCCAAAAATTTTCTGGGTGTAGGCTTCCGGGTTGTCGTCGGCCTCTACCGCGCGGCTGACATAGGCTGCGCCGCTGGCCAGGCTTTGGGCCAGTTGCAGCTTGAGCTCCGGGTAGCCGCTGACACCGAACGAGCGGCAGAAGCGGTTGACGGTCGGTTCGCTGACCGAAGCGGCCTGGGCGAGGGCGGCGATGCTGAAGCGGGTTGCCTGCTGCGGGTTGAGCAGGATCACTTCGGCCACCTTGCGTTCGGCCTTGTTCAGGTCTTCCAGGCGACTCTGGATCTGCTCCAGTAGATTTCGCACGCGGTCCATACAAGATTCCTAGAGAGGCGGGTCTTTGATACGACCCTTTGCGGTGGCCTATCCTACTGATGGCTCCGACGGACCACCACTCGGAATCGGTATTTTCGAAAAATGTTGTGGTTATTACTACATTTTTCCTTGAGTGATACCTTGAAAAAAGGTATTTGTAGCTTAACTTGATAAAAGAACAAACATCATGCATTCGATTACGGTTGAACCGTGCACCTTTGCCTTGTTCGGCGCGTTGGGCGACCTGGCGTTGCGCAAGCTGTTTCCTGCCCTTTATCAGCTCGATGGCGCCGGCCTGTTGCACGAGGACACGCGGATCCTGGCGTTGGCCCGCGAACCCGGCAGCGAACAGCAGCACCTGGGGTTCATCACCACTGAGCTGCGCCGTTATGTGGGGGATAAAGACCTCGACGAAACCGTGATCGAGCGCTTTCTGGCGCGCCTGACCTACCTGCACGTGGATTTCCTAAAGGCCGAGGACTACGTTGCCCTCGCCGAACACGCCGGTTCGACCCAGCAACAGGTCATTGCCTATTTCGCCACGCCGGCCGCCGTCTACGGCGCGATCTGCGAAAACCTGGCCAAAGTCGGCTTGAGCGAAAACACCCGCGTCGTGCTGGAAAAACCCATCGGCTCGGACCTGGAATCCTCGCGCAAGGTCAACGACGCCGTGGCGCAGTTCTTCCCGGAAAACCGCACCTATCGCATCGACCATTACCTGGGCAAGGAGACGGTGCAGAACCTGATCGCGCTGCGCTTCGCCAACAGCCTGTTCGAAACCCAGTGGAACCAGAACTACATCTCACACGTGGAAATCACCGTGGCCGAGAAGGTCGGTATCGAGGGCCGCTGGGGTTATTTCGACAAGGCCGGCCAGTTGCGGGACATGATCCAGAACCACTTGCTGCAACTGCTTTGCCTGATTGCCATGGACCCGCCGGCCGACCTGTCCGCCGACAGCATCCGTGACGAGAAGGTCAAGGTGCTCAAGGCCCTGGCGCCGATCAGCCCGGAAGGCTTGACCACCCAGGTGGTGCGCGGCCAATACATCGCTGGCCACAGCGAAGGCAAGGCGGTTCCGGGCTACCTGGAAGAACCGAATTCCAACACCCAGAGCGACACCGAGACTTTTGTTGCCCTGCGCGCCGACATTCGCAACTGGCGCTGGGCCGGTGTTCCGTTCTACCTGCGCACCGGCAAGCGCATGCCGCAAAAGCTGTCGCAGATCGTGATTCACTTCAAGGAACCGTCCCACTACATCTTCGCTCCCGAGCAGCGCCTGCAGATCAGCAACAAGCTGATTATCCGCCTGCAACCGGACGAAGGGATTTCCTTGCGGGTGATGACCAAGGAGCAAGGCCTGGACAAGGGCATGCAATTGCGCAGCGGTCCGCTGCAACTCAACTTCTCCGACACCTATCGCAGCGCGCGGATTCCCGATGCCTACGAGCGGTTGTTGCTGGAAGTCATGAACGGCAATCAGAACCTGTTTGTCCGTAAAGACGAAATCGAAGCCGCGTGGACGTGGTGTGACCAGTTGATCGCCGGGTGGAAAAAATCCGGCGATGCGCCCAAGCCGTATGCCGCTGGGTCATGGGGGCCAATGAGCTCCATTGCACTGATCACGCGGGATGGGAGGTCATGGTATGGCGATATCTGAATTGCAACTGCCCCAGGGCGTCACCGCCCTGGCGTTCAAGAGCCCGATGGCGCTGGCGGAGAAACTGGCGCTGAACGTGGCGGAGCAACTGCGCGCCGCCATCGATGCCAAGGGCGCGGCGACCCTGGTGGTTTCCGGCGGCCGCAGCCCGGTGGCGTTTTTCCAGCACCTGGCCAAGCAGGCGCTGGACTGGTCGAAGGTGGTGGTGAGCCTGGCCGATGAACGCTGGGTGCCGGTTGAACATGCCGACAGCAACGCCGGCCTGCTCAAGCGCTATCTGCTCCAAGGGGCTGCGGCCAAGGCCCAGTTCCTGAGCCTCTACAGCGCCAGCGCCAACCTGGAAGCCGCCGCCGAACAGGCGGACCGCCTGTTGGCCGAACTGCCGCCGATCGATGTGCTGGTCCTGGGCATGGGTGATGACGGGCATACCGCTTCGCTGTTTCCCGACAGTCCGAACCTGGCCGACGCTCTGGAGAAGGATGGCTCGCGCCGTTGCTGGCCGATGCTCGCGCCGACCGTGCCACACCAGCGCCTGACCATGAGCCGTGCCTTGCTGGCCTCGGCCCGACACAAAGTGCTGTCGATTTCCGGTCAGTCGAAATTGACCACCCTGAACGCTGCGGTGGCCGGTGACGATGTCGCCGAAATGCCGATCCGCGCGTTTCTGCAACCTACGTTAGAGATTTACTGGTGCCCATGAACCAAGGATCAGCCGCTATGACAAACCCATCCCCGACCGTTTCCATGGCGGACAAAGTTGCCCTGATCGACAGCCTCTGCGCCAAGGCGCGGATCCTGCCGGTGATCACCATTGCCCGTGAACAGGACATCCTGCCGCTGGCCGATGCCCTGGCGGCGGGTGGTCTGACGGCGTTGGAAGTGACCTTGCGCTCGCAGTTCGGCCTCAAGGCCATCCAGGTGCTGCGTGACCAGCGTCCGGAGCTGGTGACCGGTGCTGGCACGGTGCTTGATCGCCATATGCTGGCCGCCGCCGAGGCAGCCGGTTCGCAGTTCATCGTCACTCCAGGCATCACCCGCGATCTGCTGGAAGCCAGCGTCCAGAGCCCGATTCCGTTGCTGCCGGGGATCAGCAATGCCTCGGGCATCATGGAAGGCTACGGCCTGGGTTATCGCCGCTTCAAGTTGTTCCCGGCGGAAGTCAGCGGTGGTGTGGCGGCGATCAAGGCCTTGGGCGGACCGTTCGGCGAAGTGAAATTCTGCCCGACCGGCGGCGTCAGCCCGGCGAATATCAAGAGCTACATGGCGTTGAAAAACGTGATGTGCGTGGGCGGTAGCTGGATGCTCGATCCGGAGTGGATCAAGAACGGCGACTGGGCCCGTATCCAGGAATGCACCGCCGAGGCACTGGCGCTGCTGGACTGATTGTCTTACCGAACTTCGTTGTGTGTTCTACGGCTTTACGGTGCGCTTGGTCGGCGCGCCGTTTTTTTTTGCCAGGGTTTTGTGGCAGCACAGTGTGGTGAGAGAGCTTGCTCCCGCTG
>NZ_JAOSHO010000042.1 GCF_025917275.1 Pseudomonas agronomica
CGGGAGCAAGCTCCCTCGCCACGGGGAAACGGCACCCATGAAGCCTTCGCGCCTGCTGTTGATCTGGCTCGCGATCCTGCTGGCCGTCGGCATCGTCCTGGGCGCTTTGCGAGCGCTGGGCGTCGCGGTGCCCTCGACTTTGCTGTCGATCCACTGGGGCTTGCTGCTGGCGCTGCTGGCCCTGTCGGTTCTCGACGCCGTGCGCGTCCGCCGCCTGCCCTCGCCCCGAGTCCAACGGCAACTGCCCGGCAGCCTGGCACTCGGCCGCTGGAGCGACGTGCGCCTGGACATCAGCCACGACCTGACCCAGCCATTGAAGATCCAACTCTTCGACCACGTGCCCGATGGCCTGGACTTCGAACACCTCCCCCTTGCGGCGGAACTACAACCCGGCCAGCTCACCCAGCTCGGCTATCGCGTCCGCCCCCTGAAACGCGGGCACTTCAGCTTCGAACACTGCGAAATCAACCTGCCGAGCCCAATGGGCCTGTGGATCGAAAAGCGCCTGCTGGACGCCATCGACAGCACTCGCGTCTACCCGGATTTCGCTCGGCTCTACGATGGAGAATTGCTCGCGGTGGACAACTGGCTCAGCCAGCTCGGCATCCGCCAGCGCCAACGGCGCGGCCAGGGGCAGGAATTCCATCAGTTGCGCGAATTTCGCGAAGGCGACAGCCTGCGCCAGATCGACTGGAAAGCCACCGCTCGCCACCGCGCCCCCATCGCCCGGGAATACGAAGACGAGCGCGACCAGCAAATCATCTTCATGCTCGACTGCGGTCGCCGCATGCGCAGCCAGGACGGCGAGCTGTCGCATTTCGACCACGCCCTCAACGCCTGCCTGCTGCTCAGCTACACCGCCCTGCGCCAGGGCGATGCCGTGGGCCTGAGCACCTTCGCCAGCGAACAACCCCGCTACCTCGCCCCAGTCAAAGGCACCGGCCAGCTCAATGTGTTGCTCAACACCGTCTATGACCTGGGCAGCAGCCAATACCCCGCCGATTACCAGGGCGCCGTCACGCAACTGCTGGCCCGGCAGAAACGCAGGGCCTTGGTGGTGTTGGTGACTAACCTGCGGGATGAGGATGATGAAGAACTGCTGATCGCCGTCAAACGCTTGGGGCAACGGCATCGGGTGCTGGTGGCAAGCCTGCGGGAAGAAGCGCTGGACCGGCTGCGGCAGACGCCGGTGCAGAACGTGCCCGAGGCGCTGGCCTATTGCGGGACGGTGGATTACCTGAATGCACGGGCGACCCTGCATGAGCGCTTGAGCGCCCATGGGATGGCGGTGCTGCAAGCCCGGCCCGGGGAGTTGGGGGCCGAGCTGGTGACGTTGTACCTGGGGTGGAAGAAGGCGGGGGATTTATAAAACGCCCCAATTACATCGGATGAAAAACGCATCAGACACGTGTCAACTCCGGACTTCATTTGAAATTTCGGCACTCGGGACCGGCATACGCGTTAACGACATCGTGTTGTCGGGGGACAACTTGAGTATCCGTGAAGCAGCCAATTGAAACGCGTAAGCCCCCGCCCCCGTGCCTACGCACTCCCAACTCAATCCTTGGTCGGTCAGTGGACGGTAAGACCCCAGCGCGGGTGTGACTGTCAGCCCTAGCGCGCTGGCCGATAGATAGCTTTTCAACCCCAGGCAAATATCGCGGCCGATCAACGAGCTTCCGGACGTTGGCATTAGCCGAACGGTGTGACGCTGCGATAACCGAGGGAAACCAGCTTCCTGGCCCCAGGCCGTCACAGGGTCGTTATCGAATTGAAACTGAGCACCGCCCCAGACGCCGGCGGCCAATATCTCGAAGCGGAAGGTATGACTTGGACCGCCCTCGGACTCACCTAGCGTTGCGATCACTTGCACCTCGCCCGTCTCGTCGGCGGTGTAGGTAAAACGAGCCCAGCCCTGGCTGTCGGTGGCCACTTGCTTGGAAACCTGCCTCACGCTAAAGACCACCGACACTGCCGAGGCGGCTGTGCGGTCGGTGGATGAAACGACCTTGATCGCCATCATGACGCTTTCGCCCACCATAGGATCGATGCTGGCTTCGTGCACCTCGCCAATAACGACGGATTGACGGGCTGAATCGCTGAATTTTGACATGAAAGACTCCGTTACGCCTGTGTTTGTCTAAGAAACAACCCAATAACCACCAACGCTCGTATCAACGTCCCAATACCGTGACAACAAATTCATGTCGGGGGGACGCCTCGGGAGCGTCGTACGGGCTCGGTGCCGTAGCGATGACACGCACTTCCCCGGGCGCCTCAGCCATGAAGGGATACCTGGCCCAGCCATCGCCGTCTGTGGATGTTGACGTTGAAACTGTCCCGTGCCCGAAAGCTACTTGAATTCCTCCCAGTGACCTTTGGGTGTAATAAGACCTGACGTGAATATCCAGGAAAACACTTTCACCCACCTCGGGATCAGCAGTGGGGCCGCGAACCTGATCGATCTCGACTCGGTTGTGGCCCAAATTCAAACTCACAGGCAAATAGGTCACGTCAATCTGAGGGAACTTCAGCGAAAGGCCGCTTCCCCCGCTCTCGTTACTGGCGCGACAGTCCAGGTTCCATCGCGCGCCTCCGGATTCCAATTCCTGAGAGATACCTGGCGCAGGATCAAGGACTATAGGCAAGGCATCCGGATCCCATATGGCAGCCAATGCAAGCGTGTTCAACGGGCTGCCGACCTTGGGAATAAAGCGCAACGAATGCACAGCCCCCAGGCATGGGTAGGCTATTGCAGTAGAGAGGAGGATTTCTTCATCGAATTGCAAATCTCCTTCGCCATCTATCACCCTTGACAGCAACAACCCCGGTAACTCGAACAGAGGCAGTACGGCGTGATGTACACGCAGCAAAAAACGGCTACTGGCTGCGTCCGAGCGAATCGCCCAAGTGAGTCCATCCAAGGGCAGCCTGCGCATGTCTTCCAAAGGGGGGACCGCGTCAAAAACAAGGCTCGGCTCCCCGTTTGGGTCAGTCACCTCCAGAAATATTTCTTCACCCAACAGCATTTCGCCGACGAGGCTGACCTTAAGCTCTGCTGGCTCGTCGTCCCGAAAACAAATCAGCCCGATATTTCCGGCATCTCTTCCGCCCAGAGACACAGTAGCCAGTGATTGCCAAGGGCTCTCGCCCAAGACCACGACCCTGAAAGGGTGTTCCACCTGATTATTTTCGTAGCGATTTTCGAGGCGGGCGGTGACGGTAAACGTCCCATCTTCATCGAGATCGAATGGGTATTCAGACCAGCCCTCTGCGCCCGTCGGCAATGTTCGGGAGAGTTCTCCATCTATGAGCCATTGGACATCGATGCCCGGCACTGTCCCGACACCTGGGACCCTTGAACGGACCTGAGCCTTCAGATAAAGGGGAGGCCCGCCCACCATAGGAAACCGAGACGACTGATTCGTATCGCTAACCTCAAGCCAGTTATGCGCCAATCTCAATGCTTGAGACGGCGAAGCTTCCAGCAGTCTCGAGCACCTGACGTTGAGTTCAATATCGCTGTCTCGCCGATTTTCGAACGCCATGTTCCAAGTCAGGCCAGCGCCATCGATGGGCGTCGGCTCGTCGAGCGGGGGGTTGATAACCACCCCCAACCCGTCAGGCGTGTCCTCCCCCTGCCAAAGCAAAGCCAGGTCAGTACCCGCGAGGGCGTGGCCCGCCGGGAAGGTCACGGTGACTTCATGGGAGGCACCGCGACAGGGATAGGCCTGGTCTCGGCCCCAAGGCGAAGGTGATGACGAACGGTCCAACGAAAATGTTGCCTGCAGCCAGGGGTCCTCTTGCAATGCGCGTACTTCGAATACGTGCTTGGCGTCATCCTTTTTATAATGGCTGTCGACCGAGGCCGTGATCTGGAAAAGCCCTTCTTCATCTGGCGAATAGATGAAGCTCGCTTCGCCGTTTTCATCGGAGCGCTGCTTGAGTAGCAAGACCGGTGCCGCTGCGCCCGGGGATGACACCGTCCACGTCACTTCACGATTGGCCAGGGACATGTGGGTGTAGTGGGACTGCACTCGGACGCGCAACTCCACACTCTGCTCCAGACAGACCACCGGATAATAGATGGCCTCTTGCAACGCAATGACATCGAGCCGGAAATGGCCCGAAAGGGCCGATACGTCGTAAAGATCGGCCGTGTACTGGCTGCGTACATTCAACGTGTGCTCGTACTGCTCGTCCTCACCCGAATCTACGCAACTGATGTACCAGAAGGAATCGATCGCTTGCTCCTGCTCCCAGATCGGTTGGGCAGAGAGCATAGGATCGATGTTTCCTTCCTCCACCAACAAGGACGCTCTTGTCTCTTGCCAGGCGCTATCGTCCGCCAGATTCAATAGCACCTCATGTGCCTCGTTGCCCAATGCCCCGAGACATAGGCGCAACGGTTCATTGGGGGCTTGCTGCTCTTCATCGATGCTCAGACTTTCCAGGCGCAAGGGTTCCAATAACAATTCGACACGTACGAAAGTGACCCGTAGCCCCCTCCGCCGATTGGGCGCATCCGCAGGGCTGATAAAAGTGATCTCGACGCTTACCTCCACCGGGTCAAGTTCAAGGCGATGTGAATATTCCGTCAGGTTAAGGTCCAGCAGGACGTCAGGGTCCAACGGCAATTCGAACTCCACCTTGAGCGATGGCACGAGAGCCAGGTTCGTCTCCTCTCCCAGTCCCGTTACAATCCGCACCGAAGCGTTTTCGCCGCCGTATGCCTCGTACCAGAAACGCAGCTCATAAACCGCTTTCTCAGCATCAGGCCTGGGGTGCTGGGCCAGTATCAAGGTCTGGCTGGCCGCTCCCTGGTCCAAGGCATGCATGTAAGAAACATCTTTGTCGTCCCAACGGTCGATCGCTTTAACGACTCTCATTGGATCGTTGACGGTCCATTGCTGCAAACCATCCTCGAAGTTCCCGTTGACGATAAAGCTGTCTTTGTAACGAATGCTCTTGCTGATCATGGCGGCGTCATCCTTCAGCGAGTCGTGAGCGGCGCCTTCTCAGGCTTCATGTTTGCTCCCAGCAGAGCAGTCAGCTCATCTTCCACCTCGGTGGCGAAAGTTGGCCCGCCATCCTTGGCTTGATAGGTCAGGGTCAGGATGACGTCCGTCAATGACTCCAAAAGACGTTTCTGCGCGGGCTCCTGCACCCGAGGGAATGTCAATTCGTAGTCGGCGTGAGCACCGGTGCCTTCAAAGCACTGGTAGCGCTCATCGTCCGGGAACCCGGTAATGCCACTGTCATCCAGCCCGACCGAAAATGCTGTTTGCTGGTAGGGCCTCAGGTTCTGCACGAGCGTGCCTGTGTCCGGGGCTGGACTCTCAGGATTGTGCAGATACCGGACAGCCCCGATATCAGGTTCAAGGGTCGTGGCGCTGCTCAGCTGGACCAAGACGGCTCGCACATTCTCGTAGGGCCCCAGCACACCGGGAAACGTCAAGGCTAATCGTTTGACCTGACGGCAGTAATGTCCCGGATAGTCTTCGTCGAAGAGTTTTTCATTCAATGAAAATCTCATTTTTCCTGTATCGATGACGTCCGCCCAATCAACCTCCGCCAGCGAGCGCAGAGAAATCGTCTTGACCAGCTCAAGCCTGTGCTCATCGCGTTTAATGCGTGCGGCGGCCATCCTGAGCAAATCAAGCTTCAAGGAATAGCCGGTGGTAAGCCCGTGATAGGTGTCCATCCACACATCCGGGCGGATGAACCGCGACTTGAAATCGCCCATTTCGTACTGCCAGCAGGTTTCGGCGCACAAGCACAGGCCGACGACAACGTCATACACCTGGTAGATCAACGTCTTGACTTGCCCGACGACCCAATTGCTCAACTCCCGCCCCGTCGCGCGGTTTTTATAAAATGCGTAGACGGCCATGGCTTGGGTATTGGCCGCCTCAGTCTGCAACAGGCTGGCTCGAGCGGCGCTGATAGCATGTTCCTGCGCGAGGATTTGCTCACGCAGCACTCGCGCCTCGGCATTCGATTGATCAAACATGAACGCCCATTCTTGCGCTCGGCGACGATATTGCTCGTTGACGCTGGTTTCTTCGGCTTCGCGCAACATGAAATCTGCTGCAATCTGCAGGATTTCAGCGGCTGCTTGCGGTGCAGCCCCAAAATGAACCCCGCCATTGGCAACGCCGAAAATATTCGGAACCGAGTCAAGCCCGGCGCTGACAGCCCGCAACGCGCCTGAACTCGCACTGACGTCCCGCGCCTGGCGACTGATCTGCAAGACCTCGTATTCAGCCTGCGACACACCTTCATTCATCAGCGCTTGATAATGTTCTATCCGAGCCTTGAGCATGCTGTCGCTTTGCCTCAAGGACGCCGCCGTCGCCTCCAGTTGAGCGATGGTCGACTCGTGGACCGACCTGGCGTAGTCGACCAGTTCAATCATATGGCTCTGTTGCAGCTCTTCCAGCTCTGTCCGGTCACGTTGCTCCAGCCAGCTTCGTAGCAGGTCTTCCTGCTGGATCAGGAACTCGGTGCCTTGTAGCGCAAGGTTGTGCACGGTTCGCCACTTGTATGGCACAACCTGCACCTGCCCCCCCGGGTTGCGGGCCTCCCCCAGCTCGGAGTTGCCTTTTGAACGCAACAGATCCAGCGGGTCCAGAGGCGGACTGAAGAGGGGAATCGACAGCGGCTGGCCATCGATGGAACGGTTCTGGCGCAAGTTATCGAGCCGCTCCTTGAGCAGTCTTCGCAATCTTTCGGGCCGTTCATTGATGCCGGGCAAGAACACCCCAGTGCCCAGCAGCTCGAAACGCGGCGTATTCGTCATACCGGTTGGAACGTCCGCCAGCCTGATTGAAAAATCTGCCTCAAACGCCTTGAGCGCCTCACGCGCCTGGACGGTACCCAACAATTCCCCGAGGGTGACAGGCTGCCAGGTAGTGGCTGTACGCGCTTCCGGTTCCCGGCCCATCAAGGATAACGCCCTGGTGTAATTGAGCCTGGCGGCGATCATGCTGTCGTAATCGAGGCGACGATACTGGCTATCGCCCCACGCGATCAGGTTGTCCACGTACCGCAGGAACAACGCGATACGCATGTGGACCGGTGCCGAATAACCAATCGCGTCCGGGTCGGTGGGTGCGTCGATTTCGTACGATGGATCAACATCATTGCCCAGCGGGCGGCAACGCCAGTAGGCCGGGGCCGGCGTCATTTCAGAGTCGATGGTTCCGAGCGGCGCCGTTTCATTTATTTCCCGGGCCAGTGGATTGAAAATGTATTCGTACCAGCCCTGGGCTTCGCGGTAGCGCCCCTCCGCTGTCAGGCGCGCGCCCACCAGGTCCGGCGTATGGAAGAACATTTCCCAGAAATACAAACCGTTGCACCCGTCGAACGGGCCGTTTTCTTCCTGGGTGCCGTCCGGTCTCGCAGGCTCCTCGATGTGTTGGGTTTCCCAAGCGAGCAATGCATCAACCGAAACCGCTGCGCGACTGGTCAATGCCGGACCGAAGGTGGAATTGACCCGCACGTACTTGAGCGCCTGGCCGGTTTTATCGAAGTGCAGGAACTGCGCACCCGCGGGGTCGCTTTTATCAATGGTGACCTTCGGATACCGGCGCGCACGTTGGTTCAATATGACCGAGAACGTGTTACGTCCGAAAGGCGGGGTGCTCCCAAGCTCACCAAACTCAAATACGATCGGAGTGTCTATGGGAAAGTTTTGTGTCCCGACGGCAGGCGTCTGGCGACGATACGTCAACCAGGGTGTAGCGTATTCACCATCCAGCAGACCGGTAGAAACCCAGTCTCTTGGGTCCGCAACGGTCCTGGCTCCGAGCTTGAGAAGGAAAGTCGCCGAGGAATACAAGACTTTGGGGACCACTTGATTCTGTTCGTTGAGTACGGCCTCCCCCAGCCCCGTCATGAAGAAGCCCGCACCGGCACGAACCTCATCCGCGGTTCTGCCCAGCAGGATGTTCAACGCCGAATCCGACAAAGGGACGACCTTCTCCGCGATCCAGACGTCCTCCCCAGGGACCGTTTCCTTGAAGTCACTCTGAACAAACGCATGAATTGTTATTTTGGGATTCTCCGAGCCATTTTCTTCGCTCAAAAACGTCCTCAGCTCCAAGGTGTGGCTTCGCGTTGGCTCCTGATGCAGGGTCATGGTGATCCGAAGCTGCCGCGCCCCCGCCGCAACGATGCTGAGGCCTGCGTTGCCTGACTCCGACGGCCAACTGATCGACAGCCTCTCGATGGAGCGGCTGACTTCCTGCACCGCATTGCAACGCCCCCGGACCCGGAGCACTTCATAATCGTTACCGCCGTCGCTTTCGCGGGTGTAAACCACGTCCAAGAAAAAGTGCTCGTTGATAGAGCCGCCTATCAGCTCCGAAGAATCGATGGTGTACTGCGGAAAGTCGTCAGGCCCTACTTTTTGTTGCAGGCGATCGGCCTTGTTGAAACGGGCGAAGGTCAGCTCCAGCACGGTCGCCGTGTGGTCAGGAACCTTGCGAAACAGCGCATCGCGAGTTTCATGAATTTCGATTTCCTGGAAGGTGGCATGGCCATCCAACGATTGCCGGTTGGTGTAACAAACGGCCAGTAAATCATCACGCGGATCACCGTCTCCCAGCGACACGGCTGTCAGGCGACCATTGGAAACGTCGTATTCGCAAAACCGCTGGTGCAAGGAAATCGGGGCCGACCATTGACCGTTCAACGAACTGGAGGACAACTTGATTTCCAGCGACCAGGGAATCTGTACCACACCGTTGTCATCGACTTGGCGCTCATGCCACTCACACCAGACCATCACCAGGCGCCCGCCCCAGTACACGGGGCGTATATCCAGCACTTTGTTCACCGTCGCGATGTCGATCGGTTGCCATTCGCCCCATGCAGCCGGGTTGATCCTTTCGCTGCTGTCATTCACGTCCACCCTGACCGAGCGCCATAGATAGGCAAACGGAGGGGTACGTTCCTGACCGACCAGGCAGTAACGTGCTTTCTGGATATCGGCACCATCGACGTAGCCTCCGATCACGTCAAGGTCACAGATACGTTGAAAGGCCTGGGTATATTCCATCAACGCCCTGTGCACCGAATCGGTACTCAGGCGCATTTGATTCAAGCCGTTTTCCAGTGTTCGGAACAACCCGGTTTTTTTCAAACGAAGCGAGGGGACGATGTAATTTTCAGCCTGGTCTTTAAGCGTCACATTGGCCGACCACGTGCTGTAATGACTCAACATCTGGTACCAGTACTGGGTATCCTCCGGCTCGAAATGACTGCTTTCATAGCCCAGTTCCATCCCGCTGTACACCGACTGGATGTGCTGTTGCAGGCATCTGACGTTGGCCGATATCCACGTTGCTTCCAATTGCGCGCGGTCCTGGGTATCAAGCATCAGGTATTCGTTCAGGTCGTCGGGATTGCGCAGCGTAACGGCGCCTTCCCACAGGCCTTGACCCAACACGGCCTCCAGCATCGCTGCGGTGTAGCGCTCCGTCAGTTCATTGATCTGGAGTAATTCCATGGGATCAGCTCCTTGTCGCTGGCTAAGGTTTGGCCCGGGCTACCGAGTCATGAATCGTGATATCACCGCCGCCGTCACGGTCGTCGGGTCAAGCTGCCCGAGAGCACCAGCGCCTCGTTCAAACGGTCGCAGACCAGGCTTAATTGGAAACGGCCATTCCTGACATCGCCTGCATGAATATCGACTTCCAAAGTCTCACCGTCGTTGAAGGTGACACGTGTGGCCAGTGGCGGATCGAACACCAAGGCCAGCGCCTGGGTGGTGTAGTCGGAGCTCCATCCCAACGCGCCCTGGCTACCGGCTAGTGCAGTTTCATCGACGGCTTGAATCTCCAGGCGGTAATGCGAGTTCCTGAACAACGAAAGCTCATCACCTGGCCCAATCGGCTCACGAGTTTCCCGGCCTGTTTGTGAAATGCTGACCAGTTCCACTGTCCAATCGAAGGCCCTGAGCACCGTTAAGTTGAAAACTTTCGACTGTGCAGGGTCGTGTTGTAGAACAGCGGTCAATACGAAAGTACCCGCCGTCTTCGGCTCGAACAGATAAGCCGACCGTCCCTGCACATCGGTAGCGTCCGATACCGTGTCGCCTGGATCAGGTGTCAGCGTCCAAATCACAGGGTAATTGGGCACTGGTTCCGAAGAATCGCCGAGCGACTCTTTCACATCGACCCATAGCAGCCTCGGCCTGCCCCCTACCACGGGGAATTGTGTGTCCGCTGAATAGCCACTGATCACAGCGGTATCCACCACCCGCACCGCAACCTCGACGACCGGATCGTTGCCAAGCTGGGCATAGACAATCAGATCGCCTGGCGTGTCAGGCTCGAAGGTAAAATCCGATACCCCCTGGTCATCGCTCGGTTGGGAGGTCTTGTCCTCCGGACGGGTCCACCACATGATCTCTTGTCCCTCGACCGGCTCACCGTCAAGGCCAACGACCAGACAACGCACAGTCAGCGCTAGCCCAACCATCGCCGCGCTGATGGCATAGGGCTTGTCGAGGATGCGCGGTTTATCGGCAAACTGAATCCGACCGTTGAACTCGATGCCAGATCCGCTTCCGTCAGTCACTGAAATGGTCGCATCACCGGGTGTCAGGCTGGACACCCACACGCGGGTCCATCCGTCTTTGTCCGTGTACGTTTCACTGGGTCGGATCTGGCCCACCGTCGTAAACCAGGCTACTTTGCGCAAAGCACCGGGGTTCATGTATTGATCGAGCATCCGGACGGCGACTTCCTGCTCACCCTGGTGCCCCGCCAATATTGGATAATCGGGCAGCGGCGTCATGCTTCTTGGATCGAACTCCAATGTAACTTCATCACAATCGATGATTACAGAGGGCGCATAAATCGATTCGTACAGTGGTAGGTTGAACGAAACATGAGCAGTTCCCATGCGGCCTCCCGCTTGCAACACCGCGCGTGCCCGTCCCTGATCGTCGGTGCGGGTCAGTGGGGTCAGGATCGCCCCCAGGTCGGTGGCCCAGTGAACATCAACCCCTTTGAGCGGCTCGCCATAGAAGTCCAGCAACGTGCACTCGAACTCCGCCGCTTCTTGGCCCAGGTTCGCGATCAGCCTTGGGGTATCCACCACACACCGGGTGGTGACGCTCTGACCCACTTCGGCTGAATCCGGCACGCCGGTCAGGGTAACGAACTGCGTCAGGCTTTCCAGCGCATTGCGCGCGGCGGTGGCATAGGCCGATTCGGAATCCAACGGATAGAGCGCACCCAGTGAAAACGCTGCGGTGGCATCCATTCCCGTCTTGGCAAGTTCCAGCGTACGCAGCAACAAATCCAGATGCGCCAGTTGGCCCAATATCGGCTTGACCGGGCTCTCATCGTCGCCGGCTTGCTTCTGGATATGTTCGACACACTCCAGAACATGTTTGATCCCGCAACCAAAATAGGCGGCCAGCTTGTCGGCAGCTGCGTCACGGACCAAACGCAAACCGTCTTCGCTCATGTCGTCGGGTAACTCATTGACCTGACGCAGGTAGTCCAGCATTTTCTCTTCGGGCTGCTGGACGCGGCTGATCATCCGGCTGTAGAACGCCAGGTAGTACACCGTCTGGATGGAAATATCGTAACGGTCCTTCAGGCTGAACCACAGGTAGTGTTCGTCCGTCAGCATCGTGTCGAGCATTTGCGGGCTCAGCCCCAAACGGCTGGTGATCTGAGCCCGCCGCTCCAGCTCCGCCAGCATTTTCAGGAAGGGCTCAGGCTCCTGTTGCCGCCCAGCCAAGGGCGACTCGAGCTTCGACAGTTCCATGGCCTTGGTCAGAAAATC
The DNA here is from genome assembly GCF_025917275.1 of Pseudomonas agronomica. Classification (GTDB taxonomy): domain Bacteria; phylum Pseudomonadota; class Gammaproteobacteria; order Pseudomonadales; family Pseudomonadaceae; genus Aquipseudomonas; species Aquipseudomonas agronomica. The sequence continues at coordinate 11,809 of NZ_JAOSHO010000042.1, forward strand.
ATAGGCGTGGCCTTGGGACCAACGCATGACCTGGACCGCCAACAACGAGTCGAGCTTGAGGAAAACCGAGAGGCCTTCCTCCACGACTGTCCGCTGCTCATCCCGGCAACGCAGCAGGATAGTCAGGATGATGCTGTGCAAGCGCTCGCGTTCATCGTTGTCAGTAACAATGGCCTGCACCACGTCCCGAACCTCCGTACGGGTACGCTCCAGGTATTGTTGCTCGGCTTCATCATGCCAACCGATCACCAGCCCATCGGAATCCACCAGTTTCGCAAGTCGCGCCAACCAATCAATCGTGATGTTACTGCTGGTACGCAACGGAGCACCTTCTTCCAGCAAGGTGGCCTGCTCCACCCGCACAGCCAGCACCTGACTGCGCAACTGTCGCAAAAACTGCTCCTGGCCTTCGGTCCAGACGGCCGGCACATACACCGGGTTGACGTACTGCACCAGCCAAAGCACCGGCAAATCGTAGTCCTTGGACCAAAGCGCGCATTCCATCAGCCCTCCAATGGCACTTAGCGCATCCGCACCGTCCCCCAGGCCGTTACTCGATACGGCCGGTTCACCCGCCAACAGGGAAACCAGGCCTTCCCCATCACTCAGGGTCTGCAACAACGCCGTTGCTTCGATCGGGGTAAGTCCGAACATCCGGGCCAACCGTACAAGCCGCCAAAAGCTGGAAAGGATTTTCAAGCTGCGGCTCAGATGGGTCTTCAAGCCATAGGCCCCGGCAATAACCGTGGCCAGGAAGCGATAAGTTTCGAAATTGATGTCTAGCGCGCTGCAGATCTGATGGACTGTTCGCTCCTCGGCCTCGCTACGCGGCGCAATCGAAAACTCGCCATCGTCGATACGCAAGGGTTCGTCATAGATCGCATGCCGGTTATACATCCGGTCAAATTGCGACCACTGTCCATCCTGACCGTATACCGACAGCACATCCACGAAGGCCGCGAATTCTTCGGCCTCGCAGCCATAATGGGTATTGAGTTCCTTGAACAGGCCCAGGCACCGCATCGTATTGGAAGTAATCCAGACGTCGGCATTTCCGGTAGTCCGCCGTTCTGCGTGCATCGCCGCGATGAGCAATTGATCAACCTGGTGGCTTGGCAGCCCCAGCATGCGGTCCAATCGACATTTGCGGTTGACCCGATCCATGCGGTGGGCCAGCGCCCCCGAAATCGCCTCTCCAACATGATGCAACTGGAACTCGTTATTGACGGGACCGTCCCGGCGCAGCTCAATGGCAGGCTGCACCGCGCCATGGACGTAAACGGCTCCGGCATCGACACCCGAGCGGGGCTCGTTCGGGTCGCCCATTGCCGGCGCGTTCACTGAAAGTTCAGGGGTAAAGGCACCACGCCCGAACAAGGCTTCGACCCCACGTTGGTCAATACGTGTCGACTGACTGAATATCCGGAGCTGGCGCAAACTGAGCAAAGCTATCGCCTGTCCGCCAAAATTCTCTCGATAAAAATCTGCAGCGGACGCCTGGGGGGTTGAATCGATCAGTCGGGTTCGTGGGTCTGCCCTCAACATAGGCGCTTGGGCCATGGTGGCGTTGAGCGAGAAATATGGATCTTCCAGCAGCAACGACAAATGCAACGGTCCGATTCCGATGCTCAATTGCTGCGCCGCATCGTTGCGCGTCCCCTTGGCGCCGGGATTCTTGAAATAGGGGTAATCCAGGTCTACCCGGCGAATGATGTCGCCCAGCGATCCATCCTTGAGGGCGGCGCGCACCACCTCCGTGATGGTCTGCCAATCGTGGTCGTAGGGCAGGCCGTTGTGGTAGCGACAAGTGCGCAGGTACGCCTTGACGTCGGTAATGTTGAGCCTGGACTTGATTTGCGCTTCGAGCACCGCATTGGCGATTTCCAAGCGTGACTGCCGCCGGTTGACGGCCATCTCGTTGATGAGCAAGTCGTCGACATCCGGACGGCGAGCCTGCAGAGACAAAGCCCTGTCATCGCCAAGGGGCACGATGTAATCACGTACCCACTCACGCAGGGCCACCATATAGGCGGTGGTCGACGCACTGTTTTCAATGCTGCCCGCCGGGGCGCTACCGTTGATATCCGGGTTGAACTGGTCCATGTAGCTAGGCAACGGCACCAGCGCCTGCTCGTTGTACCGGGTCGGCGCACCGCGAGCGGTTTGCTCACGGAAGAACCTGGCGATGTACACCGCCAACGCATTGCCACGAGTGATCAGCGCATGGGCTTCATCCCGGCTCAAACCGAACGTCTGCAACTGGGCGTGGCCCAGCTTTATCAGGTCGAAGACGCTGGGATTTTCTGCGATGTGCTCATTCAAACCGTCGAGCGCAGCCATGCGCGCCGGGCCCAATACGGCGCCGAGCAATTGGTGAACGGGCAGATTGCTGGATGTGTTCATGCCAATCGTTTCCTTAGAAAAACCACGAACCCCACCGGGCCCGGCATCGGCTGGTCGCCATGAAGTCGACTCGATTTAGCGCCTGAAACCGAATGGCATCTACTGTCAGAACTGACAGTAGAATGTGCCGTTGGTCGGGGGCTGTTAGCCAAGGTCAAGCGCCTGCACCGTAAAATCGACCCATAGGGATGAAGAGCCGTCTTTATTCGCTCTCATGGCCAAGTTGTTCGTTCCCAACGGTAAAGGCCGGGTGACGATGGCCCATCGCCCTTGTTCGTCGACGACGGCGGTGCCCCACCCCACACTCGGTTGCCCCCTGTTTACGACTTCGATCACCGCCCCCGGTAGCGCAGTACCGCGGATGACCGCGCGGGGCGAGACAAATCCGCCATCGACCGGACTGACCAGTACCGGCACGTCAATTCTATCGACGACGGTAAAATTGACGGTCTCTGGTTTGGCCGAGTCTGCTCCGTCGAGTTTCTGGACACATGAAATCGCGTGCAGCCGTGGATCCAGCTGCTCTTCGCAGCGCATTGACCATTGCCCTTGGGCATCAACCTGGGTCACGCCATATTGGCGATAGAGGTCATCGGCGGATCTGGAGAAAACGTCTAGCAACGCTCCCGGCGTGCCGGCTCCGGAAAATAATGGCCGACGCTCTACCGTCGCGCCCTGAGCCGGTGTATGGATGACCGCGGCGGCAAAATCTGCTTGCACCTGGATCACCTTGATATCGCGATTGGGAACCAGCCAGGGCGACGCCGCCCCATCACGGTATTGCCGGGTCGAGTACCTATAGTTGTCGCCAATTGGCAACTCGATGATTGACTGCGTTGCCCATCTTCCGTCCCGCCCGACCCAACAGTCAGGGATCAAGGGCGGTTCGTATTTTCCTTCCTCGCAGATATAGATTCTTGATCCCGGCACGCCGCGGCCCGAAAACATCGGATAACGCCCGACCTCCTGCCCCAGCTGCGGAAAATCCACCGTCGGAGGTTCGAACCCGGCAGGCATTTTCTCCACCATGAAACGGCCACTGTCGACCCATTGCGACTCGACGCCGCCCACGGTTTGGCGAACCGTCACCCAGCCCTGGCCTTCGGCCAGATCGCTGTTCCCCATGACCTCCCAGCGCCCGTGCGCATCGGCGACCGTCGGTGGCGCCACCCGCTGCTCCGTGTCGAACCACGAAGCGATGCTGATGCTTGCCCCCGGCGTCGCCAGGCCGCTGTATTGGGGCCGGACCCCAACCCAATCGCCCGGCTGCGGCTCCGTGAACTGGGGCAGGTCTTTGAGCAACAATGCAACCGATAAGGGGGATGAAGGTTGCGAGTCAAGCCCCGCGCCGGCGCTTGCCGACACCTCGAACGCGTCGCCGCTCATGTCATGGTCGATACGGGCCGTCCAAGTGCCGGAAGGGCTGACGGTCACGCTGCCAAGTCGCGTACCGCCCAATGTGTCGATACGGATGGTGTCACCGGCAAAACCGAACCCGCTCATGAACAGTGGATTACCCAACGCCTCGTCCGGCAGGGGGGTGTCGATCAGCGGCACGTTTGGCACCACCGTGACAACATGCTCGCCCTTGGCGCTGGGATAAGTGCCATGGCGAAGCAGCACTTCAAGGGTCCTGGCGCCTGCAGGCAGCACGACCTGTGCACTCCAAACGCCACCAACGACCGGAATGTTCTCCACCAGCGGCAACTCTTGCCCCTTGATGTACAACTCAACAAAGCCACCCGTAGTGCCGACGCCAGAAAAGGTCGAAATGCGCGGCGGCCTTCCATTGGCGGGCGGGACCTGTATTTGCGGAACGGCTACCCGGACGTTAACGCCCAGCGTTGCGGTTTGATCGGAGACATTAGTGCTGTCTTGCTCCTCCGCCTGCTTGGCATAAATGTCGAGGTTTCCAGGGGTTTGGGGCACCAAAGATATTGCAAATTTTCCATTTCCCCCGACCGGCCCGCTACCCAACGGCTGATTGCTGCTAGTCGAATAAATGACAATCCAGCACCCGGACCAACCTTCGCCTTCTATGACCGGGGTTAGATCGACAGCGTCGCCGGCTGACGTCGTGAAACGCGGTACCGGTGTCTTGACTGTGAAACTTCGAGTGGCGGGTGGCGAGGTTTGCTCGCCGAAGGTTGCTCTAGCCTCGATTGTATAAGTACGAGGAGCCCAATCTGCAGTGGCATTTAAAGTAAACGTGCCCCCAGTTGCCGTTAGCCGCTCATCCTCTCTGTCTGAGATTTTCACAACCAGGGTTGAGGCTGGCCAGGCAGTGCCAGAGATCTGAGGGCGTTGACCTGTTTGCGCCGGGGGTTGAGTGAATACAGGCGTTGGCGAAGGCACAGTCAATTCAAGGAAAGGAGCGTCCTCGGACCATGTAGAGTTGACTACCTGACGAGCCGTCAAGCTTGGATACCGACCCGGGGCGAAATCTCCATTTGAAGTGGTCTGCCAAGAGGCGTTCGTCACGGAAGCATACGGTACATCGTCTAGCAGGGCCCTATTGTTGTAGAACCGCACCTGGGTGCTAGCCGAATCCCAATTACGTCCTTGGCCCGAGAATGTCGGCCGCTGGCCATTCAGGGTGACCTGGAGACCCGTCGGTTTGGGCGTCGCGACATTGATATTCGTGAGCCTTGTGCCCCAATTCGACTCAATACGCCCACTCCCCCCATCGGAAACACTTTGCTTGGCATCGAATGAATAGTTACCAGGCATAAAGGTAGTAGGAATAGCTTGAACCCAAGCGCCGCTAGACTGAACGGTTGCCCTCAGAACCAGAGCGCCGTTTGTGACATGAACAATCACCTCGGCGCCGGGAAACCCGCTACCGTAAAACTCACCGACCTCTCCGGTTCGGAACAATAAGGTGGGTGGGTTAGGGGCGACTTTGAACAAACGGGACGCGCCTCGTGCGGAAGTCTTACCGGATTTTTTTTGCAATACCGTCAGGGTTCTTGCCCCAGGCTCGACGGTCACCTGAGCACTCCATTGACCGTTGTTGTTCGGGACTCTCCCTGTTCCTACCCGAGTGGAAGTAAGGTCGAGATACACCTCAATGTCGGAGCCTTCCAGCCCATTGTTGCCGGTGAGTGTAAAAGTTACTGGTTGTCTACTACTGGGTTCCGGACTAGCGATCGCCGGGGCGCCTAATACGTTATAGGTTACCGTGGCTGACAGGACTCTTGGAAAACCAAGAAAATCATATATAGCCAATACCGGTAGAGGGCCGCTGGGTAAACTGCTGATATCTTTAAGAGCCGACTGCCATTGATCCGTTCCTGCCTCCACAGTCGCTTCGTCAGTCAACCTGTCATTGTGGTTCGAGGGCTTGACCAACGTTACTTTGCTGCCGGGAGCCCCCAGCCCACGGAACGTCTCGCCCGTTACCAAAACAGCACCGGAAGGTGGTTGAGTAATATAAGCCAGATAGATATCCGCGCTGGGCGTAGAGCTGGACTGCCTACCACCTACTGTTTGATAAGCGATAAATGTCAAGTGACGTGCCCCATCCGAAAGAGGAGCGTTCACTGACCAACTCCCATTGGCTTGCATGGAGGCCCGATAATGTTCAGCCACAATACTCGTGTGGACAAATACTTGGCCGCCACTAACGGCTCCCGTCCCGCTAATGCGTACAGTTCGATCGCTAACATTTTTGATGGGATTAACGGTTGGTACAGGCACATCAAAAAGAATGGCTCTTTCACCATAGATATGCGGATCATCTCCTGAGCGATCATAAGTATATTTAAACTTAACATTAACCGAATTGGAATTTCCCGAGACCTGAGCAGTTCTATTTAGCGGATGCCATGCACCATCCTGAATAGCATCATCATTAGTGAGTTCGACATAACCCGTATCCGCTGCAGAAACAAGCTGTATATAAACATTGCCCTTTGAACTCCCGTTATTTTGCGCACTATAGTTTGGTTGAGTCAGCCGGAACGTTCCTCCGTCTGGGGACCATGCATAGTCCGCCATAAAGTTAGCCCACGGGCTTCCTGTTGAACCCATCGCTTGAATAAAGATTTGCCCTGTTAGACCCGCGGGCAAAGAGCTGCCGTTCTTGTCGGCAGCCTCTCCAACTTGCGCATCCGCAGCACTTACAGACGGTGACGCATCTTCTGATTTGCTCGGTTCGAAATCATCTGTGCTCATGACATACCTCAAAGAATTGATTACGAAGGTCGACATCGCCATACGTCATGGCAGCAGTAGAAGACACGCCCCCCTCAAGAACACCTGTAACTTCTGACAGTCCCGACCGACGGCGACCTCCCGGTGTAAGACCTCACCCAACTGACTACACAACCTTGCGTAACGGACTACAGATCCGCCAGAATCCGCCGGCTTGTGCGCTTTGGCCTCGCCCCGTAACGTGATCCGCGTCGCTGACAACTCAGCGGTCGGGTTTAGTCGCTCGGAGGTATAACGAAGTGCATAAGCATCATTCCCAGGGATCCCTATCTCTGCGTAATGGTGGCTGTGCGCAGGGCGCCCTCGGGCGCGCCGGTTTTTTCGTTGTCCTCCCGGTCGACTAACCTGCGTACAGCCGCCACCTCTTCGTTTAGTCGCGAGTCGGTGGTAGCCCATTTAGAGGATGACGAACATGATCAAGCCAACCCCAAACCCACCCCACACCAACCCGCTATCCCCCCACGAAACCCTCGACCCCGAAAAGCTCGAGCAAGCCACCCAAAGAGCCCTCGACTACTACCTCAAGCCCAACCACGGCCAGCCCGACAAGAAACCTGCCAAGCAACCGGACTACTTCATCGTCGCGCCCGACGCCGACCCCGAAGGCATGCTCGCGCACACCTACGAAACCTTCTGCTCGGTGAGCACGCTGATCCTGGATTTATCGGAAGACCTGGAAGGCGCCCCGCGCAACCTGGCCCTGGCGATTCACCAGATGGGCGAGATGGGGGTGTTGTTGCTGGAAAGGTTGCTCGATGGCGAGGCGAAGGTGCAGCGATGAGGGCATGAAAACGGCACGATAACGATATAGAAAGCGACGCCCCCCCCCGTGGCGAGGGAGCTTGCTCCCGCTGGGCTGCGTAGCAGCCCCTGAGTTTGCCTGACACACTGCATGGGACGCTGCGCGTCCAGCGGGAGCAAGCTCCCTCGCCACAGGATTAGCACTGGGTTGTCGTAGCGCGATCAACAGCCTACGCCGAGGCCGGCATCTCGTAAAAACTGAAGTATTGCTGCAACGCGCTCACCAATTGCCCGTACTCCGGCGGCGCCCATTGCAGGCTGAAGCCGGCGTCAAAGTGCTGCGGTGTCACGTCCTCGTGGCACCACAGGCAATTGGCTTTCAACAGGAAGTTTTGCTGCGACCCGTCGCCGGCGGGCAGTTTGAGGCGCAAATCAAATTCTGCGCCGATCATCAACGGCAGATGACTGATCAGCATCAACCCGTTTTCCGAGACATTGCCCAAGAACCCGATGGGCTTGCCGTTGGCACCATTGAACACTTCCAGGCAATACGACAGCTGATGCCGCGCTATTCGACGCTCTTTGTACATGTCTTGTATCGCTTTTTTTATGGCCGATCACACAGCCAACCCAGAGCTTCGGAACGAGCCTATCCCTGCTCGCTCTCCCCGATCCCGATGCCAGACACTTTCAAGTTAGCTGGCTAAATGCTACTGGTCACAGGTGACGCCGGGCAAGTTAGAGCATCGGCTCTAGCCACGACTTGTACAAATATAGCCGATGCGCAACCAACGGCCAGCCGGACGCGTTACCAGTCATCGGTCGACAACTGGCGCGTGTCATTGGTTCATCGGCAACGGTCAGAATGACGTAGGGCGCACGGCCGAGGCGCTGCGGGTCGGGTAATGGCCCAGGCTCTGCAGGGTTTCGAGCCGTGCGCGGGCGCGGTAGGCGTACTCGCTGTTGGGGTACTGGGAGAGGATGAACTGGTAGGTTTGTGCCGCATCGACGAACAGTTTCTGACGCTCCAGGCACTGGCCGCGCATCATCGAGACTTCCGGCTGCATGTAGCGCCGGGCACGGCTGGCGCGGTCGACCTTGGACAGCTCGAGCATCACCTGGTCGCAGTCGCCACGCTCGTAGGCCGTGTAGGCGAGGTTCATGTGGTGGTTCATCGACCAACGGGTGCAGCCCGTGATACTCAGGGCCAAGGCAATAAAAAGCACGAATCGCATGGGGAGGTTCTCCTGTCTTGAGCTCTTTATCGACCTGGGTAGGAAAATCTTCAACCTGAAAAAGGATCGGACAAGCCCTTGTGGCGAGGG
>NZ_JAOSHO010000420.1 GCF_025917275.1 Pseudomonas agronomica
GAGGCCAGCCCAGGCAACCAAAAAAACACTGCCCACCAGAGGCAGCACCTCAAACACCGTGAGGCCCGATTCCATGATCCAGCCCTTGAGCCATCTCCCCCATTCCCAGGAAGACCCGACCACCCTCGCCGCCCGCTTCAGTGACCTGGCGCCGCCCCTCAATGCGCGCCAGGCCCACCTGGAGGCGTCCCGCTGCCTGTATTGCTACGACGCGCCTTGCGTGAATGCTTGCCCTAGCGAGATCGATATTCCATCGTTCATTCGCAACATTCATCAGGACAACGTCCAGGGTGCGGCCCAGCGGATTCTCTCGGCGAACATCCTCGGCGGCAGTTGCGCCCGGGTCTGCCCCACCGAGGTGCTGTGCCAGCAAGCCTGCGTGCGCAACAACGCCCAGGAATGCGCGCCCGTGCTGATCGGCCTGTTGCAACGCTACGCCGTCGACAATGCCCACTTCAGCGAACACCCGTTCAAACGCGCCGCCGCCAGCGGCAAACGCATCGCGGTGGTCGGGGCAGGTCCCGCCGGGCTGTCCTGCGCGCACCGCAGCGCGATGCACGGCCATGACGTGGTGATTTTCGAAGCCCGGGACAAGGCCGGCGGCCTCAACGAATACGGCATTGCCAAGTACAAACTGGTGGACGACTACGCCCAACGCGAACTGGATTTCCTGCTGGAGATCGGCGGCATCGAAATCCGCCACGGCCAGAAGCTCGGCGAGAACCTCAGCCTGAGCGACCTGCACCAGCAATTCGATGCGGTGTTCCTCGGCCTCGGCCTGGCCGCCAGCAAGCAGCTGGGCCTGAGCGACGAACAGGCGCCTGGGTTGCTGGCCGCCACTGAGTACATTCGCGAGTTGCGCCAGGCTGACGACCTCAGCCAGTTGCCGCTGGCCAACCGTTGCATCGTGCTCGGCGCCGGCAACACCGCCATCGACATGGCCGTGCAAATGGCCCGCCTCGGTGCCCGCGACGTCAGCCTGGTGTACCGGCGCGGCCTCGAGGACATGGGCGCGACCTTACATGAACAAGACATCGCCAAGGCCAATCAGGTCCGCCTGCTGACCTGGGCCCAGCCGCAACAGGTGCTGCTGGACGACAGCGGCGTGGTGCGCGGCATGCGTTTCTCCCGGACTCATCTGGAGAACGGTCGGCTGGTGATCGGCAGCGAGACCTTCGACCTGCCCGCCGATGCCATCTTCAAAGCCATCGGCCAAGCCTTTGACGACGACGCGCTGGTGGACCCGCTGGCCCGGGAACTCAAGCGTCAGGATGGACGCATCCTGGTGGACGAACACCTGCGCACCAGCATTCCCGGTGTCTATGCCGGCGGCGATTGCACCAGCCTGGACCAGGACCTCACCGTGCAGGCAGTGCAGCACGGCAAGCTCGCCGCCGAGGCGATCAATGCTCATCTCACGCTCAATGTGGAGGCTGCGTAATGGCCGATCTGTCGATAATTTTCGCCGGCATCAAAGCCCCCAACCCGTTCTGGCTGGCCTCCGCGCCACCCACCGACAAGGCTTACAACGTCGTGCGTGCCTTCGAGGCGGGCTGGGGTGGCGTGGTCTGGAAAACCCTGGGAGAGGATCCGGCGGCGGTGAACGTGTCCTCGCGCTATTCGGCCCATTACGGGGCCAACCGCGAAGTGCTGGGCATCAATAACATCGAGCTGATCACCGACCGGTCGCTGGAGATCAACCTGCGGGAAATTACCCAGGTAAAGAAGGATTGGCCGGACCGGGCGCTGATCGTGTCGCTGATGGTGCCGTGCGTCGAAGAGTCCTGGAAAAATATCCTGCCCCTGGTGGAAGCCACCGGCGCCGATGGCATCGAGCTGAATTTCGGCTGCCCCCACGGCATGCCGGAACGGGGTATGGGCGCAGCGGTGGGCCAGGTGCCGGAGTATGTCGAGCAGGTGACGCGCTGGTGCAAGACCTATTGCTCGCTGCCGGTGATCGTCAAGCTCACGCCGAACATCACCGACATCCGCGTCGCCGCCCGGGCCGCCCATCGCGGCGGGGCCGACGCGGTGTCGTTGATCAACACCATCAACTCCATCACCAGCGTCGACCTGGACCGCATGGTCGCCCTGCCCATAGTCGGTAGCCAGAGCACCCACGGCGGCTACTGCGGCTCGGCGGTCAAGCCGATTGCACTGAACATGGTCGCGGAAATCGCCCGCGACCCACAGACCCAGGGCCTGCCGATCTGTGGCATCGGTGGCATCGGCAGTTGGCGCGACGCGGCGGAGTTCATCGCCTTGGGCAGCGGCGCGGTGCAGGTCTGCACGGCGGCGATGCTGCACGGCTTTCGCATCGTCGAGGAGATGAAGGACGGCCTGTCGCGCTGGATGGACGAGCACGGTCACGCCAACCTGCAAGCCTTCTCCGGCCGCGCGGTGGGCAACACCACCGATTGGAAGTACCTCGACATCAACTACCAGGTCATCGCCAAGATCGACCAAGAGGCGTGCATCGGTTGCGGGCGCTGTCACATCGCCTGTGAAGACACCTCGCACCAGGCCATCGCCAGCCTCAAGCTGGCGGACGGCACCCATGCCTACGAGGTGATCGAAGAGGAATGCGTGGGCTGCAACCTCTGCCAGATCACCTGCCCGGTGCAGGATTGCATCGAGATGGTGACAGTGGACACCGGCAAGCCGTTCCTGGACTGGAACCACGACCCGCGCAACCCCTACCACGTCGCGCCTTGAATCCCTTAACGGGCGCTGAACCTCAGCCGGGACAACATCCGCAGATCGCCGTCGCGGTAGTAGTCATCGGTCCAGCTGTCGTTCGGCGCCAAGGGCTTGACCTGCTTGAGGGCGAGTTTTTTCGCAAAGTAGCGGAACCGGTAGTGCTCGTAGAAGCGCAGCAGTTCCAGCCCGTAGCGGTCCGCCAGGTCGGTGTCGCCCTGGATGATCAGGTAGTTTTCATCGTTGCCGCTGCTGGCGGCGGCGCTGAGGTTATGGCTGCCGCTGATGATCGTCGGCGCATCGCTGGTGAAGTCGGTGACGATGGCCTTGGTGTGCACCAGCAAGTTGCCCTTCTGGCCCTTCATGTTTTCCCGCAGCCAACCTTCCAGGCCGGTATTGAGTAACGCGGTGGCGGCGAATTCCGCGGTGCGATCGGCATGAAAACCGGTGATGCGGCTGGCAGAATTCTGCAGGCCGTAGCGCAGCACATCGTCATTCGGCTGGCCGAGCAAGGCATCGAGAATCGCGTCCGGCAGAGCAAATGCCGTGACGAACAGCAGGTCCTTGCGCGCGGACCTGATGATGTCGACGAAGCGATCGAGATCGCCTTGGCCGTTGCGGGGTGAAAACCCGGCGAACAGTTTGTCATCGACGTTCATAGGATTGTGTTGGGTCAACCAATCGCGGGTGGCGTCGACGTCCTCGGGCGCGTGCCAGATCTGCTCGAACACCTGGCGGTAGCTGTCGCTGATCCGTGAATCGTCCAGCACATGGATGACGTTGGCCTGGCGATAAACACCATTGGCGGTGAAATTGGTGCTGCCGCACAGCACCGCCTCGGGCGTCAACGTGCCATTTGCTTCGACCCGGCTCAGGACGATGAACTTGTCGTGAAAGATATTGTGGGTGACCCGCCCACGTTTGTTGGCGGCCGGAAGGTTTTCCAGGCCGGCTTCGTTGCGCAGTGTCGTGTCGTCATCCGGCTCGGCGTGGTACAGCACCCTGACCTGCGCGCCGCGTGCATGGGCGGCGTTCACCGCAGCGACGATCACCGGCAGTTCGTATTCATAGATGGCCACGTCCAGCGCCCAGTTGGCGTCCAGGGCCCGGTCGATGAAGCCGATCAAGCGCCCCAGCAAACCGTTTTCCAGCCAGCGACGTGGCGCGTCGGGCCACTCCTCGATGGACAACTTTTTATTGGCGCTGATCAGCGCATCCACTTCCGGAAACTTGCGCTGGAACGCCTGGCTGGCGGCCACCGCGCGGTTGAACATGACCCGCTGGCTGGCCGGTTGACCGTCGTCGCTGGTGACGCTCACTTCCAGGGCTTCGCCCAGTTGCGGCGCATCGGGACTGCCGTAGGCCAGGTGCACGCGATAGTGGATCGTCACGCCCGGGTTGACGGCGTAATCGGCCCAGCGAAATTTCTGCAACGGCGCCTTGTCGCTGGGCGTGGCGTGGAATTGGGGAAAGGTGTGGGCCTTGTCGGGAAAGGTCAGGCTGTTGAACAGGAACAGCCAGGGCTTGTCGCCCGCCTGCTTCTCGATGGCAAAGCCCAACAGTCCCTTGCGCCGGGGTTCGGCGAGGTCCATGGCGAGCAGCACTCCGTTGGTGCCGGCATAGGCCTTGACCCGGAAATCGTCCTGGGGATTGGTGACGAGTACGCGCATGGGTTCATTCCTTTGAGGGTTGCTTGAGCATAGAGCAGTGATGCAGGTTGGGTGGGCAGAGCATTAAAACCGCGGTGATGCCATCGCGAGCAAGCTCGCTCCCACA
>NZ_JAOSHO010000421.1 GCF_025917275.1 Pseudomonas agronomica
CTTGATCTCTGTCGTCCCGGCTCAGAGCACCGAAGCCGCCTGCGGGAGCTTCGGCTGGCGATACAGGTCGAGCAATACCTGGTCCAGCACCGAAGAGGCGCCCCATGGTTTCGGATCGTTGAGGATCGCCACGACCGCCCAGGTGTTGCCGTTGATGTCGCGGCTGAAGCCGGCGATGGCGCGGACGGTGTTCAGCGTGCCCGTCTTGATGTGGGCTTCGCCAGCCATGGCGGTGGTCTTGAGGCGCTTGCGCATGGTGCCGTCGGTTCCGGCGATGGGCATCGAGCTGATGTATTCCGCCGCATACGGACTGTGCCATGCCGCCTGCAGCATCGCCGCCATTTCCCGGGCGCTGACCCGTTCGGCGCGGGACAGGCCCGAGCCGTTTTCCATCACCAGGTGCGGCGCGGTAATGCCTTTCTTGGCCAGCCATTGGCGCACCACCCGCTGCGCAGCCTTGGCGTCGTCGCCGTCGGCCTCGTTGCGAAACTGCGCGCCCAGGCTGAGGAACAGTTGCTGGGCCATGGTGTTGTTACTGTATTTGTTGATGTCGCGGATGATCTCCGCCAGGTCCGGCGAAAAGGCCCGGGCGAGCAATTTGGCGTTGCCCGGGGTTGCGGCCAGGCGATCGCTGCCCTGGATGCTGCCGCCCAGTTCTTTCCAGATCGCCCGCACGGCGCCAGCGGTGTAGGTGGCATGATCAAGCAATGACAGGTAGGTCTGGGAGCTGCACCCGTCGCCGAGTTGGCCGCTGACGGTGACGGTCATGCTGCCATCGGCGTTCGCCACCGGGTTGTAGCGGACGCCGCCGGCGCATTGCTTGCCGTTGACGGCCTTGACCACGTTTTCGATGCGGATGCTGGCGATCGGCGGCTCGACCGATACCAGCACCCGACCGCCGTCATTGCGAGCGACGAAGCGCAGGGCCTTCAGGTTGACCAGCAGCGAGTCGGGCTTGACCAGGAAGGGTTTGTTCTCGTCGTTGCCGTCGTCGTTGAACTCAGGCAATTGTGGCTGGATGAAAAAACTGCGATCGAGCACCAGGTCACCGGTCACCTGCTGCACGCCGTTGGCCCGCAGGTCGCGCATCAACAGCCAGAGCTTTTCCATGTTCAGCTTCGGGTCGCCGCCGCCCTTGAGGTACAGGTTGCCGTTGAGGATGCCGCCGCTGAGTGTCCCGTCGGTGTAGAACTCGGTTTTCCACTGGTGGTTCGGCCCGAGCATCTCCAGCGCGGCGTAGGTCGTCACCAGTTTCATGGTGGACGCCGGGTTCACGGAAACATCGGCGTTGTACAGCGTCGGGGTGCCCGGGCCGTCGAGCGGTACCATGACCAGCGACAGGGCGTCGTCTTGCAGCTTGCTGTTCTTGAGGGCCTTTTGCACATTCGGCGACAGGGCGGTGTTGATGGTGGCGGCGCTGGTGGTGACAGGAAGGGCCAGGGGAAGAAGAAGGCTGGCCAGGAGCAATGGACGCAAAGATTTGATCATGTGAAGTAAAACCCTGCAGGCGAGGGGGAAAAAGACGAGGGCATGAAAACGAACGCCCTCAACGGTCATGAAAGTTCGGCATTATGCCCCAAGGCGCAACGGCTTGTGCCGTGCCCAAGCCCGTCGAAGCGGTATTTTTTTACCGGCGGTAACGCGATATGCCTGATGAGTCGGGCAATCGATGCACCAAACTGGTAAAGTGCCGGCCGTTATTACTTATGAGGATTGTTCCAATGGCGACTAACCGTTCCCAGCGTCTGCGCAAAAAGCTGTGCGTGGATGAATTTCAAGAGCTGGGTTTCGAACTGAACCTGGATTTCAAAGAAGATCTGGCCGATGAGGCTATTGACGCTTTCCTCGACGCTTTCCTGAAAGAAGCCATGGAAGCCAACGGCCTGGGTTATGTCGGCGGTGACGACTACGGCCTGGTTTGCCTGCAGAAGCGTGGCTCGGTGACCGAAGAGCAGCGCGCTGCCGTTGAAGCCTGGCTCAAGGCCCGTCCTGAGCTGACCAGCGTTGAAGTCAGCCCGTTGCTGGACGTGTGGTACCCGGAAAAGCCGATCAACCCGAAGGCTTGATGGTGTAAAAAAACCGGCGACCTTTACAGGTGCCGGTTTTTTTGTGCCTGTCTGCTGGGTAATTGTCGTCCTTCAGGCCGCTTTCGCGAGCAGGCTCGCTCCCACAAGGTTATGTAAGCGGCACAAGTCCCCTGTGGGAGCGAGCTTGCTCGCGATGCTTTTAAGCGTTGCGCCAATTCAGGATCAGCAACGTCAACACCCCCGCCACAATCCCCCAGAACGCCGAACCGATGGAAAACAGCGTCAGCCCCGACGCCGTGACCATGAAAGTGACCAGTGCCGCTTCCCGCTCCTTCACTTCGCTCATGGCGATGCTCAAGCCGTTGATGATCGACCCGAACAGCGCCAGGGCCGCGATGGACAGCACCAGTTCCTTGGGCAGCGCCGCGAACAGGGCCGCCAGCGTTGCGCCGAACACTCCGGCAATCCCATAGAAAATCCCGCACCACACCGCGGCCGTGTAGCGCTTGTTGCGATCTTCATGGGCGTGCGGCCCGGTGCAGATCGCTGCGCTGATCGCCGCCAGGTTGATCCCGTGGGAGCCAAACGGCGCCAGCAGCAGCGAGGCGATGCCAGTGCTGGTGATCAAGGGCGACGCCGGTACGTTGTAGCCATCGGCGCGCAGCACGGCGATGCCGGGCATGTTCTGCGAAGTCATCGCCACCACGAACAGCGGAATCCCGATGCTGATGGTCGCCGCCAGGGAAAAGTGCGGCGTGGTCCAGACCGGCGTCGCGACTTCAAGGGCGAAACCGCTGAAATCCAGGAGTCCCAACAGGCCCGACAGCGCGGTGCCGACCAGCAGCGCCGCCAGCACCGCGTAACGCGGCGACAGGCGCTTGACAATCAGGTAGGTGAAGAACATGCCCAGCACCAGGCCGGTGCGGTGCTGGGTGGCGACAAATATTTCGCTGCCGATCTTGAACAGGATGCCCGCCAGCAACGCCGCCGCCAGCGAGGCCGGAATGCGCTTGACCAGGCGCTCGAAACTGCCGGTCAGGCCGCAGATCGTCACCAACACCGCGCACGTTATATAGGCACCGATGGCCTCGCCATAACTTACGCCGCCCAGGCTGGTGATCAGCAACGCCGCGCCGGGGGTCGACCAGGCGATGGTGATCGGCGTGCGGTAGCGCAGCGACAGGCCGATGGAGCACACGGCCATGCCGATGGAAATCGCCCAGATCCACGACGAAATCTGCCCGCTGGTCAGGCCCGCCGCTTGCCCAGCCTGGAACATCAGCACCAGGGAGCTGGTGTAACCGGTCATCATGGCGATGAATCCGGCGACGATGGCCGAGGGCGACGTGTCGGCCAATGGACGAAGTGGCGCGGTCGTGACTTCGGTCATGGTGGGCGGTGTTCCTTGTTGTAGATTGGCTGGCCTTGATGGGCCACGGGTTTCGGGTTTAAGCCTAAACTCAACACCATGGTCGATTGCAATACAGCCATGTCCGCAAAGAGCCGTACAGTCGTGTTGCCATCAGAGGTTGTGTACAATCGCCGTGTTTTTTACGCGATACTTGCCAGCGACCCGCTGTGCCGTATTACAGTCACGGTTAAATCGCCGCAGTTCTCCCGACTCGAGTGCCCATGAACGAACAGTTGCAGCCCCTCAAGAAACAACCGCGAGCAGGCAAAGCCGGCCGCAGCGGAACCCAGGACGATATTGTCTATGCGCACATTTTCGAGGCCATCCTCGAGCAGCGCCTGGCGCCCGGTACCAAATTGAGCGAAGAGGCACTTGGGGAGATTTTCGGAGTGAGCCGCACCATCATTCGCCGCGCGCTGTCACGCCTGGCCCATGAAGGCGTGGTGCTGTTGCGGCCCAATCGCGGCGCGGTCGTCGCCAGCCCCAGTGTCGAAGAGGCACGCCAGGTGTTCTTCGCCCGGCGCATGGTGGAGAAGGCGATCACGGAACTGGCGGTCCAGCACGCCACCGCCGAGCAGCTTGCCGAGCTGCGGCAGATGGTCAGCGACGAGCGCGACAGCTTTTCCCGCGGCGATCGTGGCGCCGGCATCCGGTTGTCGGGCGAGTTCCACTTGAAGCTGGCCGAGGCGGCGAAGAATGCCCCGCTGATCAGTTTCCAGCGCAGCCTGGTGTCCCAGACTTCGTTGATCATCGCCCAGTATGAAAGCGGCAACCGTTCCCACTGTTCCTATGACGAACACACCCAACTGATCGACGCCATCGAGGCGCGCGACGCCAAGCTGGCGGTGGACCTGATGATGCATCACATGGACCACATCGACAGCAAGCTCAACCTGGACGAGGAAAGCGCGTCGGACGACTTGCATGCGGTGTTCTCGCATCTGCTGCAGAGCAAGAAGCCGGGGCGTTCGCCTGCCAAGCTCTGAGGGTTGAACCAGTCATACCGCCAATCGCGAGCAAGCTCGCTCCCAC
>NZ_JAOSHO010000422.1 GCF_025917275.1 Pseudomonas agronomica
CCAGTCGCCGCAACGGCCTGGGTTATGTCGACCTCGCCCTCGGCAAAATAGGCATCCAGCGCAAGATTGCCCTGCGCTCGCAACATTATTTGATGGCTTCCCAGGTGCTGCAGCAGACCGACATGGTCATGACAGTTCCTGAACGTTTTGCCCGCCGCCACGATCTGCATGCGGTCCACGTGCCCGTCAACGATGTGCCGCCGGTGGAAACGCATCTCTACTGGCACGAAAGCACCGACCAGGACCCGGCCAACCGCTGGATGCGCGAACAGATGATCGAGCTGTGCCAGCAGGTGACGGCCCATGAGAAGAAGCTCGATAAGGTTTAGCAGGCCATAAATTGTGGGAGCGAGCTTGCTCGCGATAGCGGTGTGTCAGCCAGGAAAATATCGGATGTGCCGACGCAATCGCGAGCAAGCTCGCTCCCACAGGTCCGCCGGATGTCATGCAGGCGCTCTTATCTTGACGTGAACGTCAACCTACCTTTAGCTTAGCGCCAACCTCTTTCGTTTCGAGCGCTTCCATGAGCAGCCAGACCTACAGCATCTCCGACCTCGCCCGCGAATTGGATATCACCACCCGCGCCATCCGCTTCTACGAAGAACAAGGCCTGTTGAGCCCGGAGCGCCGTGGCCAGGAGCGCGTCTATTCGCCCCGGGACAAGGTCAGCCTGAAACTGATCTTGCGGGGCAAGCGCATTGGTTTCTCCCTCGCCGAGTGCCGCGAGCTGATCGAATTGTACGACCCCAGCAGCGGCAATCAGAGACAACTCCACAGCATGCTGGCGAAAATCGCCGAGCGCCGGGAGCAACTCGAACAACAGCTGCTGGATATCGAACAAATGAAACTGGAGTTGGACACCGCCGAAGAACGCTGCATCCAGGCGCTGGAGCAGACGATCAAGGGCGAGGAAATCGTCCAGTAACACAACAGTAACCCTGTGGGAGCGAGCTTGCTCGCGATAGCGGTATAACTGACAAAGTTGATATTGACTGACACTCCGCCATCGCGAGCAAGCTCGCTCCACAAGGGTCCCATCATCGTTCACGATGTTCTGCAACCCACTACAGGTCAACCCCATGTCCCTCCCCTCCTTTGTACGCCTGATCGAAGTCGGCCCGCGCGATGGCCTGCAGAATGAATCGCAACCCATCAGCGTCGCCGACAAGGTACGCCTGGTGGATGCGCTGGGCGCTGCCGGCCTCGGTTACATCGAAGTCGGCAGCTTTGTCTCGCCTAAATGGGTACCGCAGATGGCCGGCTCGGCCGAAGTGTTCGCGCAGATACAGCGCAAGCCTGGCGTGACGTATGGCGCCTTGGCGCCGAACCTGAGGGGTTTCGAAGATGCGCTGGCAGCAGGCGTGAAGGAGGTCGCGGTGTTCGCCGCCGCATCCGAAGCGTTTTCCCAGCGCAACATCAATTGCACCATAAAGGAAAGCCTGGAGCGCTTCGCCCCGATCATGGAGGCGGCGAAGCGCAATGGTGTCAGCGTGCGCGGCTACGTATCGTGCGTGCTGGGTTGCCCTTACGAAGGCGACGTCAAGCCCGAGCAAGTGGCCTGGGTCGCCCGGGAGCTGTACGCGATGGGCTGCTATGAAGTGTCCCTGGGCGACACCATCGGCACCGGTACCGCCGGCGCGACGCGCAGGATGTTCGAAGTGGTGGGCGCCGACGTGCCTCGGGAGAAACTGGCGGGACATTTCCACGACACCTACGGTCAGGCCCTGGCCAATGTCTACGCCAGCCTTCTGGAGGGCATCGCCGTGTTCGACAGTTCCATCGCAGGCTTGGGTGGCTGCCCTTATGCCAAGGGTGCCAGCGGTAACGTCGCGACTGAAGACGTGCTGTACCTGCTCAATGGCCTCGGCATCGAGACCGGCATCGACTTGGACGCGCTCATCGCCGCGGGCCGGCAGATTTGTGATGTGCTGGGCCGTCCCACCGGTTCGCGCGTTGCGAAGGCGCGGCTGGCGCAGTGAGGTGTTACCGCCCCCGTTTGTAACGGGGGCGAAACGAGTAACACGGAAACAATTTGTCAGGGTTTCGCGGGATGGATTTTCTGACAAAAAACTCAAGCCATTGATTTGTATGTATTTTTTAAAGTTGGCACGGCACCTGCTATATCTCTTGCACAACAAGAATAAAAAAAAGCGACAAACCCAATAAAAACAAGACGAAACGACTCTGACATAACAAAAACAACACGGAAGAGACGCAGCTAACAGATTTTTTTGGAGAAGATAGGCTTTTCAGGGTGCTTTCAGGAGTAACCCGCAACCGGGCAGAGAACAATAAAACTACCTTCAGGTAGCTCCCGAATCGGTTGGATCGCAAGGCGAAAAAGCAGATCAGCGCTCAAAAAAATACGTTTGCTCTTGATCCCGGATGGGGATCGCCAAAAACAGCGGTAAAGGGTCACGGCTGCCAAAAACAACAACAGGCCGCCCCTCAATAATAAAAAAGAGCACGCGACGATAAAATTAAAGGGGAGCCTCGGCTCCCCTTTGTGCTTTCTGGTATTTGAGTTTTGTGGGAGCGAGCCTGCTCGCGAATGCGACGAGCCAGGCGACATAGATGTTGGCTATGCCGCCGTCTTCGCGAGCAGGCTCGCTCCCACGGGGGATCTCAGTCAGCCGTTGCTATCGCGCAGCTCTTCGATGCTGATTTCACGCATGCGAAATTTCTGGATCTTGCCGGTAACCGTCATCGGAAAATCTTCGACGAACTTGAAATGACGCGGCGTCTTGAAGTGAGCAATGCGCTCCTTGCACCAGGCCTGCAGTTCCTGCTCGGTGGCGCTGTGGCCGGGATGGAATTTGATCCAGGCGACGATCTCCTCGCCATAACGCGAGCACGGAATACCGATCACTTGCACATCGGCCACCGCGGGGTGGGTGAAGAAGAACTCCTCCAGCTCGCGGGGATAAACATTCTCTCCGCCGCGGATGATCATGTCCTTGTTACGCCCGACGATGCGCACGTAGCCCTGCTCGTCCATGGTCGCGAGGTCGCCGGTGTGCATCCAGCCTTGCGGATCGATGGCATCGGCGGTGCCCTTGGGGTTGTTCCAATAGCCGAGCATCACGCTGTAGCCGCGCGTGCACAGTTCGCCGATGGTCCCGCGGGGGACGATATCGCCCGCCGCGTCGATGACCTTGCTTTCGAGCTGCGGCTGGGTCCGTCCCACCGTGGTCACGCGCAATTCCAGTTCATCCGTGGGACCAGTCTGCAATGACACCGGACTGGTTTCCGTCATGCCGTAGGCAATCTGCACCTCAGTCATGTGCATCTCGCTGATGACCCGCCGCATCACCTCGATGGGGCAAGTAGCTCCGGCCATGATTCCGGTGCGCAAGCTGGACAGGTCAAAATCCCCCCGCTGTGGCTGGTCGAGCATGGCGATGAACATCGTGGGAACGCCGTACAACGCCGTGGCTTTTTCTTCGGCGACGGTGCGCAGGGTCAGCAAGGGGGCGAAGGCATCGCTGGGGTAGATCATGGTGCTGGCGTGAGTCAGACAACCCAGGTTGCCCATGACCATGCCGAAGCAGTGATACAGCGGCACCGGGATCACCAGCCGATCGTCAAAGCTCAGGCCCAGGCTTTCGCCGACCATGTAACCGTTGTTGAGGATATTGTAATGGCTGAGGGTCGCACCCTTGGGAAATCCGGTGGTGCCTGAGGTGTACTGGATATTTACCGGCTGATCGAAATGCAGGCTCCCCTGGCGTTCAGTCAGTTGCCCTGGCGACACCGCTGCACCGAGGGCAGCCATCTGCGACCAAGGTAAAAATCCCGAAGGCGGCTGCGAATCGAGGCTGATCACCCCGCGCAGGTCCGGCAGGCGCTCGCTTCGCAATTGTCCGATCGATTGCTCTGCCAGCTCCGGCACCAGTGCCTGCAGCATGGCGTGGTAATCCGACGTCTTGAACATCCCCGCGCACACCAGCCATTGGCAACCGGACTGCTTGAGCACGTACTCCAGTTCGGAGGCGCGATACGCCGGGTTGATGTTGACCAGGATCACCCCGATCTTCGCACTGGCGAACTGACTGATGCACCATTGCGCGCAATTCGGCGCCCAGATGCCAAGGCGATCGCCGGCCTGCAAGCCCAGCGCCAGGAAGGCCCGGGCGTGCAGATCGACCGCTTCGGCCAGTTCTCGCCAGCTGTAGCGCAGCGACTGGTGGCGAACCACCAACGCCTCGCCATCCGGATAACGGGCCACGGTCTGGTCGAAAACCTCGCCGATGGTTTGCGCCAGCAAGACCTTGTCCTGCGAGCCGCGGGTGTAGCTGAGCTGTGAATGCGAACCGGGTTGATCCATGACGCCCCCTCTTGTCTTTATTGGTGGGTGTAGCGGTGGAACCTCATGCATAAATGCCGTAGTGGCTGTGTAGGAGCTGCGTAGGAGCTGCGTAGGAGCTGTCGAGTGCAAC
>NZ_JAOSHO010000423.1 GCF_025917275.1 Pseudomonas agronomica
GCCCTGCTCGTGCATATAAGTCATGCCGCCCAGGCTCGCGCCGGCCACGGTCGAGCCGTGATAGCCGTTCTTGCGGCTGATGATGACTTTCTTGTTCGGCTGGCCCTTGATCGCCCAGTAGTGGCGGACCATGCGCAACATGGTGTCGTTGCCTTCCGAGCCGGAGCCGGTGAAAAACACGTGATTCATGCCTTCCGGGGCGATATCGGCGATGGCCTTGGATAATTCCAGCACGGGCGGGTGGGCGGTCTGGAAGAACAGGTTGTAGTACGGCAGCTCGCGCATTTGTTGGCTGGCGGCGTCCGCCAGCTCATCGCGACCGTAGCCGACGGCCACGCACCAGAGGCCGGCCATGCCGTCGAGGATCTTGTTGCCTTCACTGTCCCAGAGGTACACGCCCTTGGCGTGGGTGATGATGCGCGGGCCTTTCTCTTTAAGCTGCTTGAAGTCGCTGAAGGGTGCGAGGTGATGGTCGTTGCTCAGGGCCTGCCATTCACGGGTTTGCGGGTTATTGCGGGTCATGCGAATTCTCCTTTATTTCATTTGGGGCGGGGCCCATGGCAGCCCCGCCCGGCGCATCAGACGGCAAAGAGCAGGAATTCCCGCTCCCACGAACTGATGACGCGCTTGAAGTTTTCATGCTCGGCCCGCTTGACCGCGACGTAGCCCGTGATGAATTTCTTGCCCAGGTATTTCTCGATGGTGATGCTGTTTTCCATGCGCTCCAGGGCATCTTCGATGGTCAACGGCAGGCGCAGGTTGCGGCGCTCATACCCTCGGCCCACCACGGGGGCGCTCGGATTGATGCCTTCGACCATGCCGATGTAGCCGCACAACAGGCTGGCGGCAATCGCCAGGTACGGGTTGGCGTCGGCGCCCGGCAAGCGGTTTTCCACCCGACGGTTCTGCGGCCCGGCATCCGGAACCCGCAGGCCCACGGTACGGTTCTCCTCGCCCCACTCCACGTTCACCGGCGCCGAGGTATCGGGCAGGAAGCGGCGGAACGAGTTAACGTTGGGTGCGAACAGCGGCAGCAGCTCGGGGATGAATTTCTGCAGGCCACCGATGTGGTGCAGGAACAGATCGCTCATGGTCCCGTCTTCATTGGAGAAGACGTTCTTGCCGGTTTCCTTGTCGATGATGCTCTGGTGCAGGTGCATCGCACTGCCCGGCTCGCCGGTC
The DNA here is from genome assembly GCF_025917275.1 of Pseudomonas agronomica. Classification (GTDB taxonomy): domain Bacteria; phylum Pseudomonadota; class Gammaproteobacteria; order Pseudomonadales; family Pseudomonadaceae; genus Aquipseudomonas; species Aquipseudomonas agronomica. The sequence continues at coordinate 1,183 of NZ_JAOSHO010000423.1, forward strand.
ATGGGCTTGGCCATGAACGTGGCGGCCACGTCGTGCTTGAGCGCTGCCTCGCGCATGGTGCGCTTGAACACCAGGATCTGGTCGGCCAGGGACAGCGCGTCGCCATGACGGAAGTTGATCTCCATCTGCGCGGTGCCATCCTCATGGATCAGCGTGTCGAGGTCCAGCTCCTGCAATTCGCACCAGTCGTAGACGTCTTCGAACAGCGGGTCGAATTCGTTGGCCGCTTCGATCGAGAACGATTGGCGACCGGTTTCCGGGCGGCCGGAGCGGCCGATCGGCGGTTGCAGCGGAAAGTCCGGGTCGTCGCTGCGCTTGGTCAGGTAGAACTCCATTTCCGGCGCGACAATCGGCTGCCAGCCCTTGTCGGCGTAGAGCTTGAGCACCTTCTTCAATACGTTGCGCGGCGACAGCTCGATGGGGTTGCCTTGCTTGTCGTAGGAATCATGGATCACCTGTGCGGTGGGCTCGATGGCCCAGGGCACCAGGAACACTGCGTTTTCGTCCGGGCGGCACATCATGTCGATGTCGGCAGGGTCGAGCAGTTCGTAATAGATGTCGTCTTCGACATAGTCGCCCGTTACGGTCTGGAGCAGGACGCTCTCGGGCAGGCGCATGCCTTTTTCGGCAATGAACTTGTTGGTCGGCGAGATCTTGCCCCGGGTGATGCCGGTCAGGTCGCCAATCATGCATTCGACTTCTGTGATCTTGTGGTCTTTCAACCAATCGGTGAGCTGGTCGAGGTTGTTACTCATAAATGCCTCTAGGCGTGAGTTTCCTGGCTGCTATTAGAAGTCAGGCGTTGTTTGACGCATCGGCGTCGCGTTGTGTTGCCCTTGCTCGGCAGGCATCGCCAAATGCCTGGAAAATCGCAAGATAGTACGGATTAGAGCCTACCGCCCATTCGGGGTGCCATTGCACACCTAAAGCAAAAGCCTTGCCTTGTACAACTGAGACGGCCTCGACCAAGCCATCCGGCGCCAATGCTTCGGCCCGCAGCCCCGGTGCCAGGCGCTCGATGCCCTGGCTGTGAATCGAGTTGACGTCGATCTCCGGCGGCAGGCCCAGGCCCGCGAGGACACCGCCAGGCTGGATCAGCACGACGTGGGCCGGGCCGTATTGGATCTCGACCGGTTGGGTGTCGTCTTCACGATGATCGATAAAGGTTCCGACTTCATGAACTTTCTGATGCAGGCTGCCGCCAAAGGCTACGTTCATTTCCTGGAAACCCCGGCAGATGCCCAGCACCGGAACGCCCGCCTCGACAGCGGCACGGACCAGCGCAAGGGTGGTGGCGTCCCGTGCAGGATCATGAGCAGTGCCTGGCGCACTGGCCGGGCCCTGGTAGTGAAAAGGTTCTACATTGGAAGGAGAGCCGGTAAAAAGAATACCGTCCAGGGCGTCCAGAATATCGGACGGTGCGAACAGATCCGCCAGTGAGGGGATCAGCACTGGCAAGCCCTTGGCGGCTGTTGCGACAGCCCGGGCATATTTGTCGCCAGTGGTGTGATACGCATGCAAACCGATCTGCCTGGAGCAGGTGGTGACGCCGATTAACGGCAGGCGAGACATGAAGCACCCCGGTATTATTGCTGTTATGGGTTTGAATCGAGCTTAGCCTTGTTCATTTTTTTACACAACACCCCCGTAAAAAATACAACACGGCCCGCTCAAGCCTGCGGGCGCCAAGCCCCTCAAAGGGAAAAAAACGCCCCAAATTGCCTCAAAAAAGCCCCACAGGTGCTTTTTTAGGGCAAAAAAGGCCCTGCTTGACTTCGGCATGCCGTTCGGGTTGACTGGCTTTCGAAGAGATCAATGATTGATATTTTTAACAACAAAGGTGTTGCATCATGTCGGTACCCCCGCGTGCCGTTCAGCTTAACGAAGCGAACGCGTTCCTTAAGGAACATCCTGAGGTTCTGTACGTTGACCTTCTGATTGCGGATATGAATGGTGTGGTGCGCGGCAAGCGCATTGAACGCACCAGCCTCCACAAGGTTTACGAGAAAGGCATCAACCTGCCGGCCTCTCTATTTGCCCTGGATATCAATGGCTCGACGGTGGAAAGCACCGGCCTGGGCCTGGACATCGGCGATGCCGACCGCATCTGCTATCCCATCCCCGGCACTCTGAGCAACGAACCCTGGCAGAAGCGCCCGACCGCGCAACTGCTGATGACCATGCACGAACTGGAAGGCGAACCCTTCTTTGCCGACCCGCGTGAAGTCCTGCGCCAGGTCGTGACCAAGTTCGACGAACTGGGCCTGACCATCTGCGCGGCTTTCGAGCTGGAGTTCTACCTGATCGACCAGGAGAACGTGAACGGCCGTCCACAACCGCCCCGCTCGCCCATCTCCGGCAAACGCCCGCATTCGACCCAGGTCTACCTGATCGATGACCTCGACGAATACGTCGACTGCCTCCAAGACATCCTCGAAGGTGCCAAGGAGCAAGGCATTCCCGCCGACGCCATCGTCAAGGAAAGTGCCCCGGCGCAGTTCGAAGTCAACCTGCACCACGTCGCCGACCCGATCAAGGCTTGCGACTACGCGGTCCTGCTCAAGCGGTTGATCAAGAACATCGCCTACGACCATGAAATGGACACCACCTTCATGGCCAAGCCGTATCCGGGCCAGGCGGGCAACGGCCTGCACGTCCATATCTCGATCCTGGACAAAGACGGCAAGAATATCTTTGCCAGCGAGGATCCCGAGCAGAACGCCGCGCTGCGTCACGCGATCGGCGGTGTGCTCGAGACCCTGCCCGCGCAGATGGCTTTCCTCTGCCCGAACGTCAACTCCTACCGTCGTTTCGGCGCACAGTTCTATGTGCCGAACTCGCCGACCTGGGGCCTGGACAACCGCACCGTCGCCTTGCGCGTACCAACCGGCTCGGCCGATGCGGTGCGCCTGGAGCACCGCGTTGCCGGCGCCGACGCCAACCCGTACCTGCTGATGGCAGCCGTACTGGCGGGCGTGCACCACGGCCTGGTCAACAAGATCGAGCCCGGCGCGCCGGTCGAAGGCAACAGCTACGAGCAGAACGAGCAAAGCCTGCCGAACAACCTGCGCGATGCCCTGCGCGAGCTGGACGACAGCGAAGTCATGGCCAAGTACATCGATCCGAAATACATCGATATCTTCGTGGCCTGCAAGGAAAGTGAGCTGGAAGAATTCGAACACTCCATCTCCGACCTTGAGTACAACTGGTACCTGCATACCGTGTAAGCGGTTGCTGTGAGAACA
>NZ_JAOSHO010000424.1 GCF_025917275.1 Pseudomonas agronomica
TGGGAGCGAGCTTGCTCGCGATGAGGCCTTAAAGCTCACCACAAAACAATCAGACCGCCGAAAACCGCTTATCCAGATACTCAATGATCACCTTGGACTCATACATCCAGGTGGTCTCGCCATTTTCTTCAATGCGCAGGCACGGCACCTTGATCCGGCCACCCTGTTCCAGCAGCGTCTGGCGATCCTGCTGATTATTCTTCGCATCGCGCAACGCCACCGGCACGTTGAGGCGACGCAGGGTCCGGCGCGTCTTCACGCAGAACGGGCAGGCATGGAATTGATACAGCGTCAGGCCGCGAGCTGCCTGCTCGACTTGCGCCTGGACGTCGGCCGGACGCTTTTTCTTGCCGGGGCGGGTGATGAAGTCGATGAAGATGATGAGCTGGCCCAGGGCAACTCGAAGCGCTTTGACGATCACGTTATAGCCTCACGGCGGAAAGAAGAGGGCGCGCAGCTTACCTGATTTTTCGCGGGCGAAAAAAAACCGGCGATCAATGCCGGTTTTCTTCGCGAGACGCTTTACTTGATCAGGCTGAGGAATTCCATGCGGGTTGCCGCATTTTCCCGGAACTCACCGAGCATCACCGAAGTGATCATCGAGGAGTTCTGCTTTTCCACGCCGCGCATCATCATGCACATGTGCTTGGCCTCGATCACCACCGCCACGCCCAGGGCGCCGGTCACTTGCTGGACCGCGTCGGCGATCTGGCGGCTGAGGTTTTCCTGGATCTGCAGGCGACGGGCATACATGTCAACGATGCGCGCGACCTTCGACAGGCCCAGTACCTTGCCGCTCGGGATGTAGGCCACATGGGCCTTGCCGATGAAAGGCAGCAAATGGTGCTCGCACAACGAGTACAACTCGATGTCCTTGACCAGCACCATCTCGCTGTTGTCGGAGCTGAACAAGGCACCGTTGGTGACTTCTTCCAGGGTCTGTTCATAACCGCGGCAAAGGTACTGCATGGCCTTGGCAGCGCGCTTGGGCGTGTCGAGCAGGCCCTCGCGGGAAACGTCCTCGCCCAGTTGGCCGAGAATCGCGGTGTAATTCTGTTCCAGAGACATGAAACTACCTGTGGGGATTTACGCAAAGGGCAAGGGTACGGTGGCGGACACGGCGCTGCAAGCTCGGCAATCGGGGGCTACTCGTCGCGACCTTCCATCATGGTGCGCTTGAGCATCACGTAGACCGCCCCGGCGCCGCCGTGCTTCGCCTGGCAGGAGGTGAAGCCGAGCACTTGTGGATGCTGGCGCAGCCAGGTGTTGACGTGGCTCTTGATCATCGGTCGCTTGCCGTCCAGCCGCATGGCCTTGCCGTGGGTGACGCGCACGCAGCGGATTTCGAACTTGGTGGCTTCGGCGAGAAACGCCCAAAGGGTCTCGCGGGCCTTTTCGACGGTCATGCCGTGCAGGTCAAGGCTGCCTTCGAAGGGAATCTGGCCAACCTTCAGCTTGCGCATCTGGCTTTCCTGGACGCCATCGCGCGCCCACATCAATTCGTCTTCGGGGCCGACGTCAATGACGAACTGATCGGACAACCCGTCCACGGTGGTGGCGTCGGTGCGTATGGTGGCGGCCTGGCGCAGCTTGGCGATCTGTGCGCGATCGGCCTTGGGTTTGCCCGTTTCGGCGCGATCGTGTTTGATTGGTTTTACGCCCTGGATCGCACTTTTGAACAGGGAAAAGTCGTCGTCTTGCATGTCAGCCTCCGCGAAGGCCGGCCAGTTTACCCAACTCCGGTGGGATAGGGCGCGACAAAACGTCGGATGGCGGATCAGTCGTGCTTTTTCATCAGGTGCGGAGCCATGGCCAGCTCCAGGGATTGGCGGGCGCGTCGGCGGCAACGGCGCCAGAGCCAGACGCCCAGCAGCAGGACCAACAGGCCGATTGCCAGGATGATCGCCGAACCCAGCGGGGTGGCGTTCAACTCGCCCAGTGCGGGCGGACGACCCAGCAGGCTGGCGGCGCCGGCCATCGCCAGCAGCACACCCAGTGTTGCCAGCAGCGCCGCGATGCCCGCGCCGATACGAAATCGCCAGTTGCTCGGGCCTTTGGGCCGCAAGCGACGTGCGTCAAAACCATCGGATATTTTCATTCCGACCTTCCTCAATGGGTATCGGCCCTTCGACCGGAAGATGTTCGGGTTGTTCCTGACGCTAGGCCAATTGAAGGAAATGAGAGGCTTTTGCGGATGAGCGGCACAGTGACCGCTCATCCAGGGCGGGATCAGGCGAAGTCGCGGGTCATGGCCAGCGTGGCGAAGTTGTCCGCCATGATTGCCATTTCGGTCTGGTGTACGTGTTCGGCGCTGAGGACGCCGCCCTTGTGCGGCAGGTCGCGCGTGGCGCAGGCGTCTTCCACCAGGGTGCAACGGAAACCCAGGTTCTTGGCGGCGCGCACGGTGGTGCTGACGCTGGAATGGCTCATGAAGCCGCAGACGATCAGGTCCAGTGGGCCAAGTTCTTCCAGGCGCTTCTTCAGGTCGGTGCCGTGGAAAGCGCTGGGCAGCAGCTTTTCGATCACGGTTTCGTCGCCTTGTGGTTCAAGGCCTGGAATGAATTCCCCGCGCTCACCCTGTGGATCGAACAGCCCGCCATGGGTGCCGAGGTGGCGCACGTGCACGATCGGCCGTCCGGCGGCGCGGGCCGCGCCGAGCAATTGCTTGATGTTCGCGACCGCCGCATCCATGCCGCTCAGGGCCAGGGGGCCGGCGAGGTATTCCTTCTGGGCGTCGATGATGATCAGGGTCGCTTGACTCAGGTTGGCCGCCGCATAACCACGGCCACTGAGTTGAAACATCGTTTTTGGAACGGACATTCTGGGGCTCCTTCGAGTGGGGCTTTTGCGACATTCTCCTCTGGCTGAGCGGTTCTGTGAATCGCTTCCATCGCAAGGGCCGTCATTGCTGGCCTACAGCCTTGTCAAGAGCTGCGCTTTGTTCAATGGGCCGCGCAAAAAACGGAAGAATCCTACAGTTTATCCGGCGCATGTTGTCCTGGCTTCAGGCGCGTTTGGGCGACCGCGCGTTTGGCTGGTAGACTCGCCCGTCGATTTTTCTGGAGTTTGCCGCCGTGATCACTTCCCGCCTTCGTACCCTGCGTGACCATATCCGTTGGGCCGTCAGCCGTTTCCATGGGGAGGATCTGTTCTTTGGCCATGGCACCGATAACGCCTGGGACGAGGCACGCCAGTTGGTGTTGGGCGCACTGCACCTGCCTTGGGAGATCGCCGACAGCTACCTGGATTGCCGCCTCGAAGACGAGGAGTTGGTGCATGTGCAACGCTTGCTGCGCCGGCGCATCGCAGAACGCATTCCCACTGCCTACTTGCTGGGCGAGGCCTGGTTCTGTGGAATGTCATTCATCGTCGACGAGCGCGTGCTCATTCCGCGTTCGCCTATCGGCGAGTTGATCGAAAAACGTTTCGAGCCTTGGCTCGGCCAAGAGCCTGCGCGAATCCTTGACCTGTGCACCGGTTCCGGCTGCATCGGGATTGCTTGCGCGTATGAATTCCCCGAGGCCGAGGTGGTGCTGGCGGACTTGTCGTTCGAAGCGCTGGAAGTCGCCAACCAGAACATCGAGCGTCACGGTGTCGATGAACGTGTGTTCACGGTCCAGGGTGATGGTTTCGACGGGCTGCCGGGGCAACGTTTCGATCTGATCGTGTCGAACCCGCCCTACGTCGATGCGGAAGATTTCGCCGACATGCCGCAGGAATATCAGCATGAGCCGGAGCTGGGCCTGGCCTGTGGCGACGATGGCTTGAACCTGGTTCGCCGGATGCTGGCCGAGGCGGCCGATCATTTGACCGACAAGGGACTGTTGATTGTCGAAGTGGGCAATAGCCAGGTGCACGTCGAGGCGCTGTATCCGGAAGTCGACTTCGCCTGGCTGGAGTTCGAGCGCGGCGGCCACGGTGTGTTCATGCTCAGCGCCGAACAATGCCGTGAGCACCAGGCGTTGTTTGCTTCGCGAGTTTGACGCTAGCTGCCTTTGTGGCGAGGGAGCTTGCTCCCGCCGGGCTCTGTAGGAGCTGGCGAAGCCTGCGATCTCTTGATCTTTTGATCTTTCGCTTGAGATTCAAGTGTCAGGGGAAAAGATCGCAGCCTCGCTTCGCTCGGCAGCTCCTACAGCGCGCAGCCGAGCCGGGGGCTGTGTTATCCGCGCGGTTGTAATCAATGCCGCGTCGCAATCCAGATCAACAGCCCTGCCTGGAACATCGCAAACGCCACCAGGCAAGTGATCGTGAAGCGCAACCCGGTGTCTTCGCGCTTGAACTTGTTGACCTTCTCTTCCTGCTGCTTGAGCTTGACCTCCTGTTCCGCCAGGTTCTGCTCGGCTTGCTGGAGCATCTGTGCGGCTTCGAGGATCTCGACGAATTGCAGTTTTTCGGTGTTCCAGTCGCCCGACAGGTCACCGACCTG
>NZ_JAOSHO010000425.1 GCF_025917275.1 Pseudomonas agronomica
GCGAGCAAGCTCGCTCCCACAGGGGATAGGGGTTTGTTACTTACTCCGCCAACACCTGACCAATGGTCGGGTCCTTGAACAGACGGGTCAGGGCATCGCTCAACACGTCGCTGACCAGTTTGGTATTGGTCTCCTGGTTGGGCGCCATGCCGAAGCGCTGATCCAGCGAAGCGCCGTAACGACCGCTGTAGCGGCGGCTGGCGTTTTGCACGTCGGAGCGGAAGGTCGCGCCGATCGTTGCTTCGGTCACGTACATGCCTTCCTTGGGCGACTGGTATTTCAGTTCCGCCAGGGTCACGGTCAGTTGCGGCGCGTTCATGGCGTTCGCTGTAGGGGTGAAGCCCAGCAAACGCACGGCTGCCTCGGCCTGGGCCTGCAACTTCGGCAGGATCTGCGCGCCCTGCACCGTGATCACGCTGGTTTCAGGGTACAGCCCACCGCGGGTGCCGAGGGTCGGCGACGGACGACCGTCCACGACACGCACCACGACCGGCTGGCCACGCCCCACCGGCGCCAATTGGGCGTTGAGCTTGGGTTCCGGGTTAAGTTGTTGCGGGCTGTGGGCACAGCCGACAAGGGTCAGACTGGTCACGGCGATCAAACCGAACAACAGGCGTTGCAACATGCTCTTCTCTCCAGAATCGGGCACAAACAGGCCGGCAGTATAGCGGTGCGCCATCGCAGCGAACCAGCGCCTTCGATGAATACCGAAATGTCTGACAAGGACCATGGTGGGCGGTTCCTGTCACCCCGTTGTCACCGTCCTTACACCGTCATGTCATGGCCGGCTGTCAGGCTGTCCACAAGTTCCCTCGACACGGTATCCGACCATGCGCTTTCTCATCGATCTGTTTACCCCCCGCCCCCATCATCGCTGCTTTGCCCTGCTGGACCGCGCCGGTCGCTGCCAGGCGTTCAAACAATGCAGCTTGCAGCCCATGGGCGAAGGCTGGGTGGAAATCGAAGAGATCCGCCTCAACTGGCTGCACCAGCCTCTGCCCGTCGAAGCGCGGGTGCAACCGCCTCGTGCACGCGCCCGTAGCCGGCAGCTGTTGGCCGTCTGACCGGAAGGCTAATAAAAGTCATAAAACACGACCATTTCCACGCGTTTCTTCGTTACAATCTCCCCCCGATTATAAGGACGTCTCCTGATCGGGCCTCGCAACATCGCTGATGCGCTTGTATTGGCACTTCGCACCGCCCACAGAGAGCCGCCCACACAGATCGAGTGAAGCTGGCGCGCTTGCTGCTCCCGGGCAAAATCTCCGCTTTTCACGAATCTGCAGAGCTGTCATTACGCTCGGTCACTGAGCTGTCTGCCCGTTTTGCCTGTCATGTACTGCATGGGGCAACCAAACCGGGCGCGGTGCCAGGCTGGGACAGCCCTTTTTTGAGGTTCACGTCTTCAAAAGAGCGTGAAAAAACGGGTTTTCACAACTTCACAAGAGTGTGGCGAGCAAATGAAGAGTTTTGCGTCTGAACAAGCACCATTAGCGTCTGGAACAGCCCAACGACACAGGACCGGATATCGTTCAAGAACCGGCGCCTGAAGCCTGTCCGCTACGGATTTGGTTGCACGAACGGATGTCTCGGCCATAAGTCGAATTGCCTGCGCGGCGCTTAAATGAGTTCATGTGACTCTTGAGGCCGTGCTGCATGCATCCGCAGTGTTGCGAAAAATTGCGAAGATTCGGACATGGCGATTCCTGGCCATGGATGCCTGGGGCGCAACTGATCTTGCCCCGCTTCCTGGCCGCTATGCCGACAATTTGGTGCTGCAGATTTTTGGAGACGCGTTAAATGGCGCATAACGAAACAGTCGATGTAGTTCTGGTAGGGGCCGGCATCATGAGTGCCACCCTCGCCGTGCTGCTCAAGGAACTCGATCCCGCGATCTCGCTGGAAGTCGTCGAGTTGATGGATTCCGGTGCCGCGGAGAGTTCCAATCCATGGAACAACGCCGGTACCGGCCACGCCGGGCTGTGTGAGCTGAACTACACGCCCCAGGCCACCGACGGCACCGTCGACATCAAGAAAGCCGTGCACATCAACACCCAGTTCGAGGTGTCGAAGCAGTTCTGGACGTACCTGACCAAAAAGGGCACGTTCGGCTCGTCGAAATCCTTCATCGCTCCAGTGCCGCACCTGAGCTTCGTGCAGGGCGAGAAAGGCGTGGAGTTCCTGAAGAAGCGCTTCGAGCTGATGCGCCAGCATCATGCCTTCGCCGACATGGAATACACCGAAGACAAAGGCCAGATGGCCGAATGGATGCCGCTGATGATGCCTGGCCGGCCGGCTGACGAAGTTGTCGCCGCCACCCGTGTCATGAACGGTACCGACGTCAACTTCGGTGCCCTGACCAACCAGTTGCTCAAGCACCTGGGCAGCGCGCCAGACACCCAGATCAAATATTGCAAGCGTGTCACCGGCCTCAAGCGCAAGGGTGATGGCTGGACCGTGAGCATCAAGGACGTCAATTCCGGCAACACCCGGGAAGTCGACGCCAAGTTCGTCTTCCTCGGTGCCGGCGGCGCCGCGTTGCCGCTACTGCAAGCTTCAGGCATCGAAGAGAGCAAGGGCTTCGGCGGCTTCCCGGTCAGCGGCCAGTGGCTGCGTTGCGACAACCCGGAAGTGGTCAAGCACCACCAGGCCAAGGTCTACAGCCAGGCCGCGGTGGGCTCGCCGCCAATGTCGGTGCCGCACCTGGACACCCGTGTGGTCGATGGCAAGAAGTCCCTGCTGTTCGGGCCATACGCCGGTTTCACCACCAAGTTCCTCAAGCACGGCTCGATCATGGACCTGCCGTTGTCGGTACGCGCCGGCAACATCGGCCCGATGCTGGCCGTGGCCCGGGACAACATGGACCTGACCAAGTACCTGATCAGCGAAGTGATGCAGTCCATGGAGCAGCGCCTGGAATCCTTGCGTCGCTTCTACCCCGAGGCGAAAGCCGAAGACTGGCGCCTGGAAGTGGCCGGCCAACGGGTGCAGATCATCAAGAAAGACCCTAAAAAAGGCGGCATTCTGCAATTCGGCACCGAGCTGGTCGCGGCCAAGGACGGCAGCCTCGCCGCCCTGCTCGGCGCTTCGCCAGGTGCTTCGGTGACCGTGTCGATCATGCTGGACCTGATCGAGCGCTGCTTCCCGGAAAAAGCCAAGGGCGAATGGGCCACCAAGCTTGCCGAAATTTTCCCGGCCCGGGAAAAAGTGCTGGAAACCGACGCGGCGCTGTATCGCAAGATCAATGCGCAGAACAACATTGCGCTGGAACTGGTTGAAGAAAGCAGCGAGACCCAAAGCTACGCTTGATTCGATCGGCTAAAAAAACGCCCCGTTCTCCATGAGAGCGGGGCGTTTTTTTTGAGCGTCTTGTGGCGAGGGAGCTTGCTCCCGCTGGCCTGTGAAGCAGGCCCCTGACTCAATCAGCCACGCGCCTTCTCGATCAATTCAATGTATTCCTGGGCATTGCGCTGATCGCGAACCAGCGTCACGAAATCATTGCCATGCTCGTCCTTGCCGTTGAGGTCGTAGCCCGCCTCGGCAAAAAAAACCAGGAAGCGCTCGAAATCATCGACACGCAGCCCACGGTAAGCCTTGATCAGTTTGTGCAGCGACGGCGACGTAGCATCGACCGGTTCAAAATTGAGGAACAGCTTGATCTGTTCATCGCCAATCTCGTCACCAATCACTTGTTTCTTGTCTTTACGCATTGCCGGCTCCAGCTTGCACAATTCACGGGGCGGGCAGTTTACCCCTGCCAGGCCCCGGCGCTCAACGCGGGCGTGCGGCGCCGGTGTGCAGGTCGGCCCAGATGTGGCCATTGGCGTAGCTGAGAAACTGCACATAGACCGTGTCGTTGCGCAGCAGATCGATGACGACTCGGTACTGGGCCTGTGGATAAGACAGGGTCAGGGTCTTGCTCGCCTCGTCGAACACCGGTTTTTTCAGGCTTTTGCTTTCGCCATCGAAATTGAGGATGACCTGGTTGATGGTTGCCCCCTTGTTCAAGGGTTTGCCTTTGAGCCGCACCATCAAGGGCGAAGTGACCGGGATCGGTTGTTGATTGGACGGCCGCTGGTTGCCCAGCACCACCGAATATTCAGTGACCTGCAGCAATTGTTGCTGTTCGGGCTGTTCCTGGCGCGCCACCAGGTCATCGGGGGGCAGGAACTGGCTGTGCATCGGCGCGGCCACGGCCGTCATGGGCAGGCTGGCGATCAACACTAAAATGGCGCAGCGGTGAATCGATACACGCATGACAGGCTCCGGGTACTTGGCTGGGCACGCTAGCATCCATGGAAAAAATAAGCGACCCGGGTCAATACATCCTGGCGTCTGGCGCGGCATACTCAGAGGGCCATCAGCGTGACCTCACCTGTGGCGAGGGAGCTTGCTC
>NZ_JAOSHO010000426.1 GCF_025917275.1 Pseudomonas agronomica
AGGTTTTGTGCCTACAGTAACGGCGTGGTTTACAGATTGAGATTGCGGTTCGAGGCCTTGAGGAATTCCTGCTTCAACTCGGCAAACGTATGCACCGCCGGGAATTGCGGGAATTCGCGGATCACGTTTTCAGGCGCATGGAACAGGATCCCGGCGTCGGCTTCGCCCAGCATCGTGGTGTCGTTGTAGGAATCCCCCGCCGCAATCACCCGGTAATACAGACTTTTGAAGGCCAGGACCGACTGGCGCTTCGGATCTTTCTGACGCAGCTGGTAGCCGGTCACTCGACCGTTGTCATCAGTAATCAGACGATGGCAGAGCAGTGTCGGGAAGCCCAGCTGACGCATCAGCGGTTGGGAAAATTCATAAAAGGTGTCAGAGAGGATTACCACCTGGAACCGCTCACGCAGCCAATCGACGAATTCGGCCGCGCCATCCAGGGGCTTGAGGGTGGCGATGACTTCCTGGATGTCGGAGAGCTTGAGGCCGTGTTCATCGAGGATGCGCAACCGTTGCTTCATCAGCACGTCGTAGTCGGGAATGTCCCGAGTGGTTGCCCTGAGGGATTCAATCCCGGTTTTTTCAGCGAAGGCGATCCAGATCTCCGGGACCAGCACACCTTCCAGGTCGAGACAGGCAATTTCCACAAGACACTCCCATTTTTTCTGATGTTTATCGGTTGAGCGAACAAAAGGCCTGCCGACTCTAGCCATTCGTTGAAGCCCGCGCAACGCACAGGGACGCGCCAGCCCCGGCAGCTTTTGTTACCATCAGCCCATATAGAGCGCCCAGCGCCACCGACCTGTAGGAAACCGCCCTGATGAGCCCATCGTTCGACGTCGTGGAACTCGCCACGACCTATGCCAACAAATCCCCGCAGGACATTCTCAAGCTGGCCTTCGCCGAATTCGGCGATGACCTGTGGATATCCTTCAGCGGCGCCGAAGACGTGGTGCTGGTGGACATGGCCTGGAAACTGAACAAGAACGTCAAAGTGTTCAGCCTCGACACCGGCCGCCTGCACCCGGAAACCTACCGCTTCATCGACCAGGTGCGCGAGCACTACAAGATCGACATCGAGCTGATCTCGCCCGACCATACGAAACTGGACCCTTTCGTGAAGGAAAAAGGCCTGTTCAGCTTCTACAAGGACGGCCACGGCGAGTGCTGTGGCATTCGCAAGATCGAGCCGTTGCGGCGCAAGCTGACCGATGTCCGCGCCTGGGCCACCGGCCAGCGCCGCGACCAGAGCCCTGGCACCCGCAGTCAGGTGGCGGTATTGGAAATTGACACAGCGTTCTCGACCCCGAAGCGCACGCTGTACAAATTCAACCCACTGTCGCAGATGACCAGCGAAGAAGTCTGGGGTTATATCCGCATGCTCGAGCTGCCTTACAACAGCCTGCACGAGCGCGGCTTCATCAGCATCGGCTGCGAGCCCTGCACCCGCCCGGTGTTGCCGAACCAGCATGAGCGCGAAGGTCGTTGGTGGTGGGAAGAAGCTACGCAGAAAGAATGCGGGCTACATGCCGGGAACATCATCGCCAAGTCCAAGTCTGTCTAAACGCCGGCCGAAGGATGTACACAAAAATGTCACCACTGGTGGCATTTTTTGTGTGCATCTATCTCGTGACTGCCCCTAAAAGTTACACATTCTTCCCGCCTCGCTCGCCCTACCCTTGCGCCACCGTTCGCAAAAAAATAAATACCTGTTCAATTGGTCAATTTTTAACTGCCTAGTTTCAGTGACTTATTAAACAACCATAACGAAACGAAATTACAACCGCCTCGAATAGATCTGTAAGTGGCACAGAACTGGCTTTAGTCGACAAATGTTTTGTATACAACATCTACAAAACATACACACACTTTCGATCCGCAAGCCTGAAGCGCCCTATCCCGTACAGGCTGCAGATGCCCCGTAACCATGTTGCTCGCCCGCCGCGACGAAGATCTGCCGAGCTCCACGCTCATGCACAGTCACCGTGGCCCGAGGATCAGGAGCCTGCCGGAATGCGTACAAGTCTTTCCAATAACATCGCGCTGGATCTGCCCTCCCCAACCGCTGCCTTCGATGAACAAACCGCAGCCCCCCTCACCTTGAGCCCCAGGCTGCACAACAAGGACCTCGCCCCCACCAAAACCGAAGGTCGGCGCTGGGGTCGCTACAGCATCTTTGCCCTGTGGACCAACGATGTGCATAACATCGCCAACTATTCATTCGCCATCGGCCTGTATGCCTTGGGCCTGGGCGGTTGGCAGATATTGTTGTCCCTGGGGATCGGCGCGGCGCTGGTGTATGGCTTCATGAACCTGTCCGGCTACATGGGGCAGAAGACCGGAGTGCCTTTTCCCGTCATCAGCCGAATCAGTTTCGGCATCCATGGCGCGCAGATTCCTGCGCTGATCAGGGCCGTCATCGCCATCGCCTGGTTCGGCATCCAGACGTACTTGGCATCCGTGGTGTTCCGGGTGTTGTTGACCGCTATCCACCCAGGCTTTGCCGAATACGATCACAACTCAATTCTCGGGCTGTCGAGCCTGGGCTGGGTGTGTTTCGTGGCGATCTGGTTCGTGCAACTGATGATCCTCGCCTACGGGATGGAAACGGTTCGCCGCTACGAAGGCTTCGCTGGACCGGTCATCCTGGTGACGGTGGCGGCCCTCGCCGGTTGGATGTACTTCCAGGCCGATGCAACCATCGCCTGGTCGATCCGCGAGCCCCTGACGGGCGGCGAGATGTGGCGCAACATATTCGCCGGTGGCGCGCTGTGGCTGGCGATCTACGGCACGCTGATCCTCAACTTCTGCGACTTCGCCCGCTCTTCTCCATGCCGTCGGACCATCATCGTCGGAAATTTCTGGGGCCTGCCGGTGAATATCCTGGTGTTCGCCGCCATCACCATCCTGCTCTGCGGTGCGCAGTTCCAGATCAACGGCCAGATCATCGAGAGCCCGACCCAGGTCATTGCCTCTATTCCCGACACCTTCTTCCTGGTGCTCGGCTGCCTGGCGTTCCTGATCGTCACCGTGGCGGTGAACATCATGGCCAACTTCGTCGCCCCGGCGTTCGTGCTCAGCAACCTGGCGCCCAAGTATCTGACTTTCCGCCGCGCCGGGCTGATCAGCGCCGCCATCGCCGTGCTGATCCTGCCGTGGAACCTCTATAACAGCCCGCTGGTGATCGTGTATTTCCTGTCCGGCCTCGGCGCCCTGCTCGGGCCGCTCTATGGCGTGATCATGGTCGACTACTGGCTTGTGCGAAAAGGTCGCATCAACGTGCCGCAACTGTATAGCGAAGACCCAAACGGTGCGTATTTCTACAGCAACGGGGTCAACCTGCGTGCGGTGGCTGCATTCATTCCGGCGGCGCTGATTGCGATCATCCTGGCGCTGGTGCCCGGTTTCGACAGCATTTCACCGTTTTCCTGGCTGATTGGCGCTTCGATTGCAGGGTTGTTGTACCTGATCATTGCCAAGCGCGAGGCCTATTACGAGGACGTCAGCGGCGAGTCTATCGCTGTGGATAACGTCAGCCATTAACCCAGGGCAAGCGACCCGGATGATGCGGGTCGCCTGGCATTTCATTTAAAAAAGGACAGCTCATGCGAATTCTAGTGGTCAACGTCAACACGACCGAGTCCATTACCCAGGCCATTGCCCGCCAAGCCCAAGCGGTGGCCGCGCCGGGTACCGAGATCATCGGGCTCACGCCGCATTTCGGTGCCGACTCCATCGAAGGCAACTTTGAAAGCTACCTGGCGGCCATTGCAGTCATGGACCGGGTGATGTCCTACGACCAGCCGTACGATGCGGTGATCCAGGCCGGCTATGGCGAACATGGCCGTGAAGGCCTGCAGGAACTGCTGGATGTGCCGGTGGTGGACATCACCGATGCTGGTGCCAGCACCGCGATGTTCCTGGGCCATGCCTACTCGGTGGTCACGACGCTGGACCGCACCGTGCCGCTGATCGAAGACCGGCTCAAGCTGTCCGGCTTGTTCGACCGCTGCGCCTCGGTACGGGCCAGCGGCCTGGCGGTATTGGAGCTGGAGCAAGACCCGCAACGGGCCGTCGAAGCCATCGTGCAGCAAGCCGAACTGGCGGTCAGCCAGGACAAGGCCGAGGTGATCTGCCTGGGCTGCGGCGGCATGGCCGGGCTCGATGTGCAGATCCGCCAGCGCACCGGCGTGCCGGTGGTCGATGGGGTGACGGCGGCGGTGACGATTGCCGAATCGCTGGTGCGGCTGGGGCTGTCAACGTCCAAGGTGCGGACTTATGCGACGCCTCGGCCGAAAAACATCGTTGGCTGGCCGGGGCGGTTTGGGCGGTGAGTTCACGGATCTAGACCGCATCGAACCCTTCGCGAGCAGGCTCGCTCC
>NZ_JAOSHO010000427.1 GCF_025917275.1 Pseudomonas agronomica
GCGGGAGCAAGCTCCGTCGCCACGGGCAGTTGTCTGGCTTGCTTTCCTTGATCAGTCCGCCAACAACACCGCCGCATCGAACCCCACCCGCAAATTGCCCCAGTGACGACCGCCGAAGAAGAACGGCACGTCGATCTCGGTCATGATTTCGCCAGTGTCACGCAGGTAGGTCTGCAGCAGGAAGCGCTGGACGTTGCCTGCTGCGCGCAGGCCGATCGGGTCGTTGAAGATCCGCTTGTTGCGGCACACCGGCAGGTCGACGGCGCGGTCGCCGGTCGGTGGCTTGGAGACCCAGCTGTTGTTGACCGGGCAATAACCCTTCGTATCGACAATGAACGACACCTTGCCGCCCGGCGTGCTGCGGGTGAGCTTGTCGCATTCTTCCTGGCAAACCCGGGCAAAGCGCTCGGTGTAGCTGGTCATGTATTGCTTGGGATCGGTGCCCGGAATCAGCTGGTAATTCTGGTCGAACAGGTTGACGCCCTCGTCCTGCAACGCCTGCAGATGAAGCTGCAGCGTGTCGCGGCATTCGCTGGCGCGGGTGATGGCGGCGTCCAGCTTGCCGTGGCCGAGCACGAAGCGGCCCAGCAGCGTCTGGACCTTCTCGGCCACGCCGGACAGGTCGCGAGTGGCGGTGGCCGATTGCTGCATGCGCTGGTCGATCGACTGGCTGTCGGCGTGGATCTGGGTGACACGTTCGTTGATGCCGGTGTTGGTGTCGGCGAATTGCTGGATGTGATCGGCAATGTCGGCCAGCTTGCCATTGGTGGATTCGAAGTCGACGATCATGCTTTCGAAATGACCGGACGCGCGCTCCACGACTTTCTGGGTTTCCCGGGCGCTGTGGCTGATCTGGGTGGTCTGCTCGTGGGTCGAGCTGACCTCCTGGAGCATGGCGTCGATGTTGCGCGAGATGTCATCGGTGGCCCGGCTGACGTTCTGCGCCAGGGTGCGCACTTCATCGGCCACCACCGCAAAGCCCCGGCCACTTTCCCCGGCACGCGCGGCTTCGATGGCTGCGTTGAGCGCCAAGAGGTTGGTCTG
Organism: Pseudomonas agronomica; assembly: GCF_025917275.1. Classification (GTDB taxonomy): domain Bacteria; phylum Pseudomonadota; class Gammaproteobacteria; order Pseudomonadales; family Pseudomonadaceae; genus Aquipseudomonas; species Aquipseudomonas agronomica. The sequence goes on from NZ_JAOSHO010000427.1 coordinate 1,045, forward strand.
GGCGGAAATCTGCTGGATCAGGCCGACGATCGACTTGATGCTCGAGGAGCGCTGGTTGAGGGCGTCCACCAACCCGGCGAACTCGCCGAGGCTGCTGGAAATCTCGCTGATGTTGCCGGTCACTTCCAGCAGCTCGGCGTAGGAGTCGCGGGCCATGCTCAGGTTCTGCGCGGTGGTGCCGGAGATGCCCTGGGTCTGGCGCGACACCTCTTCGATACGGCCAACGGCGGTATTGCTCTGTTCCATCACTTCCTTGGCGAAACGTGCCTGGTGGGTCGCGCTGTCGCTGGAGTCGCTGATGTTCTTCAGCGAGCGCGCCGATTCGACGGCGATGTGCACCGTCAAGGCCTGGACGTTGCTGATGATCTCGCGCTGCTTGGCCAGGAAGCGGTTGCAAGTGGCGGCCAGCGTGCGGATCTCATCGTGGGTGACCAACGGCAGGTCCTTGGACAAGTCGCCTTCGCCATTGGCGATCTCCTCCAGAGCCTTGGTCATGGCCGTGACGGGGCGCACGATGAGGTGGCGGAAATACCAGACCATGAAACTGATCATGCCCAGCGTCAGGACCGTGCCGAAGAGCAGGGCATGGGTAAGGCTGTCGAGCCGGCCTTCGATTTGCCCCAGCAGCGCCGCGTCCAGCTGGGCCGTGCGCAACTGCAAGAGGATATCGGCACGGGCGCTGAGGGCCACCCAATACAACAGCCCACTGACCGCGACCAACAGGAAAAGGCTTGAAAGTTTTTTGGTGAGCGTATCGAAAAACTGCATCTCGATAGACTCGTACAAGGCCTTTAACGTCTGCATGCCGCTGCTCCTGCGAAAAAATCACTTAATGGAATACATTCGACCGCGAGCGGGAAAGCTTTAGGGCAGTGGGGCGATTTGATATCACTTTCCGCCATTTGACCTGACTCACTGCAAAACCTGTGGGAGCGAGCTTGCTCGCGATGAGGGCCGTACGTTCACTATCGATGCAACAGACCCACCGCTATCGCGAGCAAGCTCGCTCCCACAGGGGTTATAGCGCTATCAATTTGATACAAAAGATTTACTGGGAATGATTCTCAAAGTATATTCGCTCTCATTCACAACCCCTCCTTGAGTGCAGCGTCTTGAATCGTTCCACCCCTCTCGCTTACCGCAACGCCCTCGTCAAATGTGTTTTACCCGCGCTGTCCTGCTGTTTCATGGCAAGCCCCTTGCGGGCACAGGACACTCTCGAACTGCCCACTACGGACGTACAAGGCAGCCGGATCATTCAGGACGAAGGCTATACGGCATCGCAAGCCAGCACGGCGAGCAAGAGCGATGTACCGATCAAGGAAGAGGCGCAGTCGATCAACGTGGTGACCCAGCAAACGCTGGCGGATTATCAGGTGCGCTCGCTGGAAGACGCGATGAAGTTCGTCAGCGGTGTCAGCCAGGGCAACACCCTGGGCGGCTCGCGGGACTCGCTGGTCAAGCGCGGCTTCGGCACCAACGATGACGGCTCGATCCTGCGCGACGGTGTGCGTTCCAACCTGGGCCACAACTTCAGTGCCACCACCGAGCGGGTCGAAGTGCTCAAGGGCCCGGCCTCGATGTTGTACGGCGCCCTGGAACCCGGCGGATTGATCAACGTCATCAGCAAGAAGCCCGAGTACACCCAGAGCACCACGCTGAGCGGTTCCGCCTACAGCGAAGGCGGCGGCACCCTGGCCGTGGACACCACTGGCCCCTTGGGCGACACCGGCCTGGCCTATCGCCTGATCGCCGAGCGCGGCCATGAGGATTACTGGCGCAACTACGGCGTCAACGAGAGCACGCTGGTGGCGCCATCGCTGGCGTGGAACGGTGAGCGGGCTTCGTTGAACCTGAGTTATGAGTACAACGAATATTCCAATCCGTTTGACCGGGGGACGATGTTCACCAATGGGCATCCGGCCGATATCGATTACGACAAGCGCCTGGACGAGCCGTGGGCCAAGAGCGTCGGTATTCGTGAGACGGCGACTGCGCGGTTCGAGTACGAGCTGACGGACGCGTGGAAGACGCGGGTGACTTATGGTTGGAACAATGACCGGTACAGTCTTTCGATTGCGCAGCCGCGCCTGTCGAATGGTGTCCTGCAGCGCGCCGCCAACGGTGCGCATTATGATGATGAAACCCGCTACGCCAGTTGGGACTTCATTGGCAATCAAGAATTGTTCGGCCAGCGCCATGATCTGTTGGTCGGCGTCGATAACCAGGTTTCAGACCAGTTTCGGGGCAAGACTTACCGTGGCGCTAACCAAGCAGGCTTCGATCCTGCGGCTCCGGTGTACGGTGGCCTGGATGAGCCCAGCGTCATCAGCCCAACCCAGAGCAACCTGAGCAACAAGCTGACCTCCAGTTCTGTGTATCTGAAGGACAACTGGCACCTGGACGATCGCTGGATCCTTGTGTTTGGCGGTCGCTATCAGCATTACGATCAATACACGACGCAGGGACTCGTCCCGGCCAAGCCAGTTCGCGACGATAATGGCGACGCCTTCGTCCCATTCCTCGGCCTGGTCTACAAAGCCACGGAAGAGTTGTCGCTGTATGGCAACTACAGCCGGTCATTCAAGCCTAATGATGTGGTCGATAAGAATAGTCGTACCTTCCAGCCAGAGGAGGGCCGCAGCTACGAGATCGGTGCCAAGTACGATCCGCTGCCGGGCTTGAACATCAACCTCGCGCTGTTCGATATCGTGAAAAAGAACGTGGTCACCACCGTCGATAATGTCTCCGAAGCCGCCGGCAAAGTCGGCTCCCAAGGCCTGGAATTGGACATCACCGGTCGCCTGGCCGAGCGCTGGGATTTGATCGGCACCTACGCCTACACCCACACCGAAATTCTCGACGACCCGAAGAACGAAGGCCACCGCTTGCCCGACGCCCCCAAGCACACCGCCAGCCTGTACCTGAGCCACCACCTGAACGTCCCGGCGGAATTCGGCGCCTGGCACGCCGGTGCCGGTGCCCGTTATGTCGGCGAGCGTGCGGCTAACGCGGCCAACGATTTCTGGATGAGCAGCTACACCGTTGCCGACGCTTTCCTGCGCTGGGAGTCGCCGGTATTCGGCCACAAGACGTCGTTGCAGTTGAACGTCGACAACCTGTTCGACAAGCAGTACTACCCGTCGTCCACGGGCAGCGAGTTGATGGTCAACGTCGGCGAGCCGCGTACCGCCAAGTTGAGTGCCAGCGTGACGTTCTGATCACGGCGCTCCAATGAAAATGCCCGGACAGCAATGTCCGGGCATTTTTGTTTCTGGCTTCAGGCCGCCTTCGCGAGCAAGCCCGCTCCCACAG
>NZ_JAOSHO010000428.1 GCF_025917275.1 Pseudomonas agronomica
GGGCCTGGGCCATGGTCAGTCGTGTTGTGGTCATGCTTGCACCTTTTTCAAACGCAACTCGGTCAAGTGTGGGAGCGAGCTTGCTCGCGATGACGGCGGCACACTCAACTTCTAAGCTGCCTGACACACCGCTATCGCGAGCAAGCTCGCTCCCACAGGGGTTCTCCATTGTTCAGGGAGCCGGCTCAGGCCTGCGAGCTTTGCAGGTGGCTCATGCTCGCCCCCAACGCCTGGCGGATGTCGGCCAATTCATGAACGCTCTCGGCGAAGGGTTCGAAGGACAGGTAGCCGTCATAACCGCCACTCACCAGCGCTTCAATCTGCGCGGCATTGCCGAGAATATCGCCCTCGCCCACCAGCACCCGGTGGCCGTCACGAATCGTCGCCAAGGGTGCCTTGGCATCCTCGACCCCGGAGATGTGCACCAGCCCGGTCAGCTCAGGGAAGAATTCCTGCTCGCCGGCCAGATGATGGTGGAAGGTGTCATGCACCAGGCGGAACACGTCCAGCCCGCCAATGGCCTTGATCGCTTCCACCGCCGCGCGTTTGCGCCGCAGCGAGCACTCCTCGAAACCCAAAGGCTCGATGAAACCGTAGATGCCGAAGGCGCGCAGGATCGGTGCCAGCTCACTGAGGGCCGTGCGCAGCCCTGCCGCACGTTCGGCCTCGCTGCGCGGGTCGGCGCGGTCGTTGAGCGGGCACATCACCAGCCCTTCGGCGCCGCACTCACGGGCATAGTCGGCCAGGCGCACGGCCTGGGCGCGACGCTCTTCGTTCCACACGTCAAACGGGTACAGGGCGTTGATCGACAGCACCTTGATGTCGCGTGCCTCGCACAACTCGCGGACGCGGGCCGGGGGCATGCCGTCTTCGATCTCGACACCTTTCAGATCATTACGAATCTCGATGGCATCGGTTTTCAACGCCAGCGCCAGGTCGATGAAAGCGGGCAGTGACAGGCGCGGGGCAACCATTCGGTTCAAGGCAAAACGCAGGGGCTGGTTCATTGTTGTTCTCCCTCCGGCATTCATAAAATTGAGTTATTGGGCAGTGGGCATGCTGAATTCGGGGCCCTTGGCGATGCTGTCGGGCCAGCGCTGCATCACACTCTTGTAGCGACTGTAGAAACGCAGGCCTTCCTCGCCATAGGCATGGTGATCGCCGAACAGCGAACGCTTCCAGCCGCCAAAGGAATGCCAGGCCATCGGCACCGGGATCGGCACGTTGATGCCCACCATGCCGACCTTGATGCTGCGCGCGAACGCCCGGGCGATGCCGCCGTCACGGGTGAAGCAGGACACTCCGTTGCCGAACTCATGGGCGTTGATCAACGCCACGGCCGTGGCGAAATCCGGCACGCGAACGATGCCCAGCACCGGGCCAAAGATCTCTTGCTGGTAGATGCTCATCTCGGCGGTGACCTGGTCGAACAGCGTCGCGCCGACGAAAAATCCTCGCTCGGCCCCCGGCACCTTGAAGCCCCGACCGTCGACGATCAGCCGAGCGCCCTCGGCAACACCAGCGTCGATAAAACCTTCTACCTTGGTCTTGTGCTCGGCGGTGACCAGCGGCCCCATGTCGATGCCGGGTTGCTGGCCATTGCCGACCTTCAATTGGTCGATACGCGGCAGCAGCCGGGCGATCAGTTCATCGCCGACATCGCCCACCGCCACGGCAATGGAGATTGCCATGCAGCGCTCGCCGGCCGAGCCGTAGGCCGCGCCGATCAAGGCGTCCGCCGCCTGGTCGAGGTCGGCGTCAGGCATGACGATCATGTGGTTCTTCGCCCCGCCCAGGGCCTGCACGCGCTTGCCATGCGCGGTGCCCTGCTGGTGGATGTATTCGGCGATGGGCGTAGAGCCGACAAAGGAAATCGCCTCGATATCCGGGTGCTGCAACAGCGCATCCACCGCCGCCTTGTCGCCCTGGACCACGTTGAAGACGCCGTCCGGCAAGCCGGCTTCAGTCAACAGGCGGGCCATCAGCAGGCTGGCGGACGGGTCGCGCTCCGAAGGTTTGAGGATGAAGCAGTTACCGGCAACCAATGCCAGCGGAATCATCCACAACGGCACCATCACCGGGAAGTTGAACGGCGTGACGCCGGCGCACACACCCAGCGGCTGGCGCAGGTTCCAGTTGTCGATGCCGCCGCCGATGTTGTCGCTGAAATCGGTCTTGAGCAGGCTCGGTGCACCGCAGGCGTACTCGACGATCTCGATGCCACGGGTGACTTCGCCATGGGCATCGGACAGCACCTTGCCGTGTTCGCGGCTGATGATCTGCGCCAGTTCATCGTGATGGCGGTCGAGCAGTTCCTTGAACTTGAACATCACCCGCGAACGGCGCAACGACGACTGCTCGGACCAGGCCGGGAATGCCGCCAGCGCCGAGGCCACCGCCGCGTCAACGGTACTCGGCTCGGCCAGGGCCACCCGCGCCTGCACCGCGCCGGTCGCTGGGTTGAAGACATTGCTGGAGCGAGCGGTGTCGCCGTCCTGCACGTGGCCGTTGATGTAATGGCCTATTACCGGGGTGTCGCTCATTGTCCTGGTTCTCCGTTGGAATGTTCGAATTCAGAGGTCGAGCAGCCAGCTGTGCTGCGGGTCGTTATGGAACTGCCAGACGCGTTTCGGACCGGCCATGACATTCAGGTAATACGACTCGTACCCGTAGGGCACGCTGACCGGGTGGTAACCCTTGGGCACCACCACCAGATCGCTGTTTTCCACCGCCATCGCCTGGTCGATGCTGCGGTCGTCCGTGTAGACCCGCTGGAACACGAAGCCCTGGGACGGGTTGACCTGGTGGTAATAGGTTTCTTCGAGAAAGCTCTGGTGCGGCAGGTCGTCGGTGTCGTGCTTGTGCGGCGGATAGCTCGATGAATGACCGGACGGCGTGCGCACTTCCACCACCAGCAGCGAATGCGCCGGCTCGCTGTCGGGCAGGATGTCGCAGACGTAGCGGGTATTGGCGCCCTTGCCACGCACGCTGCGTTTCATGCTGTCCGGACGGATCAGCCGTGGACCATAAGTATGCTGGGCAGCCCCCGGTGCGGCGCACACCGCCACCTGCACATCGCTCAGGGCGGTGACTTGGGCCTGGCTGCCGGGCGGGAGATACGCCGCGAAGGGTGATTTGTCCTCGAACACCGATTGGCGATCACCGAGGTTGTCCCAGTTGAAGGCTCCCTGCCCTGGCGCCTCGCCCTTGAGGTCGATGCGTCCGCTGAGCAGGACTACGCACAATTCCTTGTCACCGGCCATCACCGGAAGGGTTTCGCCGAGGCTCAGGCGGTAGGCGGCGAACCCCACGTACTCCAACGCGCCATGGGGTAGTTCGACCAGTTTTTGGCCACTGGGATTGCTCTTGATCAACAGGCTCATGCCGGCATCCTCTCTTGCAGCAGGGCACGCAAGGTGTCGTAGCCCTTCTTGGCGTAGACATAACTCGGCGCTACCGCCGGATCCTGCTCGGCTTCCACCACGAGCCAGCCGTGGTAATCGGCGGCGAGCAGGACATCGAGCAACGCGGCGAAATCGATGTCGCCGTCCCCCGGCACGGTGAAGGTGCCGTTGATGATGCAGTCGGGGAAACTCCAGAGGTTGTTGCGTGCCAACTGCACCACCGGTTTGCGCACGTCCTTGAAATGCACGTGGCAGATGCGCTCGATGTGCTTGCGCAGGACTTGCAACGGTTCGCCGCCGCCCATGTAGCAATGGCCCGAGTCGAACAACAGGCCCACTTCGCTGCCGGTCAGGGCCATCAACTTGTCGATGTCCGATGGCGACTCGACGTAGGCGCCCATGTGGTGGTGATACGCCAGGCGCACGCCTTGGGACAGCGTGAAGCGCGCCAGTTCGGTGAGCCTGTCGGCGTAGGCTTGCCAGGCTTCGTCAGTGTGGAAGCGCGGGCGTTCGATCAGCGGGATGCGCTGGCCCTGGATCGAGTCCGCCACCTCGCCATAGACCAGCACCGTCGCGCCGTTTTGCGCCAACAGCTCGACATGGCTGGCGATGGCGTCGATCTCCTCGGCGGCCGAACGCCGCGCCAGGAGACTGGAATACCAGCCGGACACCAGCGCCAGGTCATACGGGCGCAACACGTCGCCGACGCCCTTGGCGTCCTTGGGAAACTTGCCGTTGAGCTCGAAACCTTCGTAGCCGATTTCCTTGCCTTCGCTCAACGCCGTGCTCAAGGGCGTTTCGCCGCCGAGGGAGGGCAGGTCGTCGTTGCTCCAGGAAATCGGATTGATGCCAATTCGGATTGCGGGCATGGCTGCACCTTTTATTGTTTTCTCTAATGTTTAACCGATCAGCCGTGGCGAGGGAGCTTGCTCCCG